>CAZNYV010000179.1:0-2565 GCA_964577355.1 uncultured Campylobacteraceae bacterium | reverse complement strand
CCATCAGATGCAGTTGTAGCGATAGATAGCGAAACAAACTCTCTAGATACAAAAGTGGCTAGGCTTGTTGGTTTTTCTTTTGCTTATACGCCGTTTGAGGCTTACTATATCCCAGTAGCCCATAGTTACCTTGGAGTAAGCGAGCAAGTGGAGCTGTCAGATGCTTTGGATGCTATAAGACGACTGCTCAGATTCAAAATCACAGGGCACAATCTCAAATTTGACCTATCACTTTTTTATAGATTGTTAGGTTGTGAACCAATCAAACCAGAGTGTGATACGATGATACTGGCGTGGATGATAAATCCTGAACGACTCGTCGGACTCGATGCCTTGGCGGATGAGTATTTCGACCACAAGATGATAAAGTTCGCCCAAACAGTCAAGAAAAACGATGATTTCTCGAGTGTGGATATAGAATCAGCATGCAAATATGCCGCAGAAGATGCCGCGATGAGTCTCGCGCTCTATAATGTACTAAAACAAAAAACAGTAGATATGAAGTGCGAGCATTTTCTTGAGATTATGAGCACGGTTGAGCTCGATTTTGTCAACACGCTGATAGATGTAGAAAATGCTGGAATCAGGGTCGACACGACATTTTTAAAAGAGCTAAACGAAAAAACGAGTAGTGAGATAGATAGGCTGACAAAAGAGATTTATGGGATGGCTGATAGTGAGTTCAATATCAATTCTACGCAGCAGTTGGCGGTTATTTTGTATGAAAAACTGAGCCTCAGTAGCGGCAAAAAAACAAAAACAGGCTACAGTACCGATGAGATGACCCTCTCCAAGATAGAAGACGAGCATGCCATTATCCCAAAAATCCTAGAGTACAGGGAGCTGTTCAAACTGAGGAGTACATATATTGAGCCTCTCATCAAATATGCCTCGACAAACCGTGAGAGTAGGGTGTTTACAAGCTTTTTGCATACTGGCACAGCTACTGGTAGGCTGTCTAGCAAAAATCCAAACCTCCAAAACATTCCGACGAAGACCACAATCGGTAGGCAGATACGATACGCCTTTGTGGCTAGTGAGGGAAAAGTGCTCATTGGGCTGGACTATTCACAGATTGAGCTTAGACTATTGGCACATTTTAGTGGCGATGCAACACTTGTAAATGCCTTCAACTCTGGAGCTGACATCCATCTCGAGACTGCAAAGAAGATTTTTGGTGAAGAAGCGGCGCAGGAGAATAGAAATAAAGCAAAGACTATCAATTTCGGACTACTATATGGCATGGGAAGTGTGAAGCTGTCCGATACGCTAGGTATTGACAAAAAAGAGGCAAAACGGCTGATTGATGAGTATTTCGAGAGCTTTCCGACTGTGAGAGCGTACATTGATAGCGTCAAACAGCAAGCAAAAGATATAGGTTATAGTGAAACACTTATCGGCAGAAGGCGGTTTTTCAGTTTTCGCGGGGCAAACGGACGAGATGAGGCAATGTATCTGCGAGAGGCTGTCAACACGGTATTCCAAGGTTCAGCTGCAGACCTTATCAAGCTCTCGATGAACAAAATACAAAAACTGATAAAAGATGAAAATCTACCGGTCAAGATGATTTTGCAGATACACGATGAGCTGATTTTTGAAGTGGACGAGCAATATGCAAAAGCTTTGGGCGAGAAGTTTCAAGCGGTGATGGAGAGTATATATCAGCTCAAAATACCTCTCAAAACATCTCTCAATATTGCCGCAAACTGGGGAGAGCTCAAGTAGGTCATGCTTTATTCAGTTGATTTTAGAGACAAGTTTGATGACAGTCTGCTTTTTTGGATGGATAGATATATCAGGAGCAAGCTGACCACACTTTCCAACAGACTGGTCACAGACAAAGAGACACTTAGTGTGATTATTGCGAAACTAGCTAGGGGTAGTGAAAGTATAGCTGAGCTAAAAGAATTAGCAAAGAGTGCTAGGGGGCTTGGACTAGGCGGAGTAAACACCTATATGGCACCACTTGAAAAGCTGTATACATTCCTGACCAAACTCGGATTGGCATCTATGAAAGAGATAGATGAAGAGATGCTGATAGATTTTTTGGCGATACATACTTCAGGACTCTCTGACGCTACCAAAAAAAACTGGCGAATAGCGCTGTTGTTATTCATAAAATATATCGAAAAGCAAAACGGCGATGATGCTGGTCACACCCATCTGTTCCGAATAGAGCTCAAAAACTGGGGTGGGCTAGGTGGTACAAAAGGACAAAAACTACCATCTTATATGCATGAAAATGAATTGGAGCGCTTTCTTGAAGCTATCGAGACCACAGAGTTCAGCCCTCTTGTACAAGCCAAAAATAGGCTACTTATCAAGGTTATACTCTACACTGGTATGAGGGTCGGGGAGGCTTTGACGCTGAAGACAAAAGAGATAGTGCATGAGGATGGGTTTTATATCTTCAGAATCGTCGGCAAAGGCAACAAACAACGCATCGCGATGATAAAAGAGCAGTATATAGCAAAAGATTTACGAGAGTGGCAGGAAATAGTCAGGATGGATTCAAAACACGAAAGCCCATTGCTCTTCTACTCCAGAACTGGTGTTGGTCTATCG
>CAZNYV010000178.1:0-2585 GCA_964577355.1 uncultured Campylobacteraceae bacterium | reverse complement strand
TGGTTTGTAATATTTGCTAGTGGTTCGTCAAAACTTGGTAGGAAGTCGCCGTTTTTGTCAAACGCTTTTGCGATTGTTATGATTTGGTTTGGTATTGAGATGTTTTCAAGCCAATCATAGATTGCACCTTCAAACTTTATGCCTTTTAAGTAGACAAAATATGCTACCAATCTTGAAAAATCAAACAGTGAAGGTTTGGTTAAGGCACCATTTTTTGCAATATTTCTTAGTTCGTTGTCTAGGTTTTTGATTGGTAGTGGTGGGTTGAAGTCGTACTTTTGAAGTTCATTCAAAAATCTAAAATGTAGAGAACGGTCACCGTCTAAAATAAAGTGACCATCCTGTCTAGCTATAAGTGATTGAAACTCTGAAAAATATTGCTCAAGACTAAGTTGGTTTATTAACCTGTCGTATCCAGTATGCACCTTGATAATTTTCTTTCGCTAATACTAGCTACTAACCCCAAGTACGGCTTCTAATTTTTCTTTTAGTACTTGCGGTGTAAAAGGTTTTACGATATAGTTGTTAACACCTGCTTTTAGTGCAGTGATAACCTCACCTTTACCACCCTCTGTTGTAACCATGATTATTGGCATATCAGCATATTTTGCTTCAGCTCGGACTTTTTTAACCAGCTCTAGCCCGTTCATATTTGGCATATTCCAATCTGTTACAAGAACGCCAACATCAGCGGATGAAACTAAAGCATCCCATGCCAATACGCCATCTTCAGCTTCCAGCAAATCCTTATATCCTAGGTGATTTAAAGTGTTTTTTATAATTCTTCTCATTGTTGAGCTGTCATCTACGACAAGTATTTTCATTTTTTGCAACCTTTTGTTGTTTTAGTGGTTCCGCACTTTTTGACTTTTTCTTTCATTGCTACAGGAACCTGTTTGTTTAATGAAACCATATCGGCATGTTCCATAACTGCCTTAGCGTAACCAATTGTTTCACCAACCTCTATTCCCTGCTGAAATAACTCTTCCAGTATTGACTGTATCTTGAAGGATGCATTTGAGACAGTATTGTCATCCATCTCATTTCTAGCCTTTTGGATATCTTTCTTTTCGGCCTTGTTCATTTAGCAACCCCATAAATAATTTTGGCACATTATAAAACATTTTTTTTTAATGTGTGGTAGAATCCGCAAAATATCTAATAATATGGGGCTATTTGCGTAATGTTACGAGTTTTAGTTTGTTTATGCGTTGTTGTTTCTTGTCTATTTTCCACTGATGCCTATGAGAGTGATTTTAATAAAGCATTGTCCAGAGCTGACAAAGAAGGTAAGCTTGTTATACTTACCGTTGTGTCAACGAATTGTCCGTGGTGTAAGAGGTTTAAAGAAGAGACGCTTGTGGATGCAGAAGTGTCAAGAATAATAAAGCAAAATTTTGTTTTTGTAGTGATTAATAGGGATACACAAGATATTCCCAATGGATTTAAACCAAGATTTGTACCAACTACATTTTTTCTGAACTCAAAAGGACAAAATATTGACAGAGAAAGAGTCGGTTATTTTGATGAAGAAGATTTTGCTGTTTTTCTTACTGATGCGATAAAAAAAGGCAAAAAGTAGTAAATTTCATGAAATTAAATAGTTAAGGGTTGGTTTGATGTCAGAGGTGATACAAGTGGATGGTCATAAATTATTAAAAAATTTCTCAGAGACCGTTCCTGTTGGTGTCTACATCATATTTGGCGAAAAAAATGAGTATATCAATGAAGTGCTAACCAAGTGGATTGGTCGAGACAGGGTTGGAGCTATACTAAAGCACAAGGCAAGCTTTAATGAGCTTTTTAAGCAAGGTAAAGAGTTTAGTTCAAAACTTGAAAGTGTAATAGTTGGAGATATAGATAAAAAGTTTATGATAAAAAAAGCTTCTGGCTATGGAATATATAGAATAACAGTACAAATATTTGATTCTTTTGGTATTGAGGCTTTGATATATTATTTTGAAGATATTACTGATTTGCATTTTGCAGAAATAAATGTTCAGAGTTCGCAATCATATATTGACAACTTGATGAAATCAAAAATGACTGAGCCAGATAGTATAGTTCATAGTGAAATGGCATCAAATACCAAGCATGAAATGATTAGAACAGCAGAAAAACCACTAAATGTTTGTACTTTTATGAGCGAGGAAGATATTGCAGATTTGGAAGATATTCTATCAGGCTTCTTTTCTCTCTTGCCGAATATCAATAGTTCTATGGAACAAGATACCGTGATGGAATTATCGGCGTTGCTAATGCATTTTGGTAAAATACTCGCTGTCTATAATGAAACTTATAAAATAGCTTTTGCGATACAGTTAGTTGCTAGAGAAGTTGGGCAAAACAGTACCGAGTTTATTAAAAGAGCCTCTGCGATACGATCTCCTATGCATCACTTTTACGCTGATTTGGAAACTTGGGTAAACAAACTTTTCAGAGAAGGGGCTGCTAGTGTTGATTTCATGAATGACTCAATCGTATGTAATAGCTACCATATAGTAGACATAATTTCTCAGGGCGAAGAAGTCAGCGATGACGAGTTGCTTTTCTAATTTAAGTATTAGACTGGTTTCGTTTCGTGT
>CAZNYV010000177.1:0-2645 GCA_964577355.1 uncultured Campylobacteraceae bacterium | reverse complement strand
AACACCTAGCTCATCTGCCTCAGCTTTGAGCTTTTCAATCTCTAAGTCGAGAGTGAGAGCTTTTGGAGCAGCTTCGAGCTTTAGAACTTCAGCTTCTTTTGCTTCCAGCTCTATTGACTCACCTTTTGTGTACACCTTGCCATTGTGTCTGATTGGCATATCGCCTACTATGTATTTACCCATCTTAAGACACCGCATTTGTGATTAGGTAGCCAGCATCTGCGCCAACAATTTTTGCTTCAAATATGTCAGTTGTACGAGGTAGCGAGACCTTGCCATCTTCATTACGCTTATCTACTTGCGGATAACCTTTTTTACCCAGTGTATAGCCAAATGTTGGCTCTAGGTACGACCTCAGGTCTCTTTTTGTAGTAGTTGTATATGCTAGAACTATAGATGTCCCCCATACATCGTGAAACTCACCATTATCAGTTGCATAAACCGCTTCGCCGATTTGTATATTTGCAATACCAAAAAGCTTTTGCATCATGTCAACAGTTATGATGCCCTCTTGTGCATATTTGATTTTTTCAATAAGAGCTGGGTGTTCTTTTAGAACATCATAAACAGCTGCAGCGAGAACCATGCTATTTGGTCTTTTACCGATTTTTGCTCTTACAGCTTTTTTACCAGCCTCAATGATAGCTATAGGGTCGCTTCCAGCTACATCAAACTTACTAGTGCCACTTAGCGCAATTTTATTGCTTGCACTGTAGTTTGCTGGATTAGTTGCAAGAGTAGCTTGTTGATGCTCCAATCGAAGCGTAATAATGTCCATAGTGGTATTTACAGCATTTTGTTCGATTGGCAAGTCCATCTCGCCATCGCTCTCTCTGTAGTCGATAGGATACTCTATGTCATGCTCCTCAAGAGTAAACCCGACAGACTTAACACCTTCAGGATTAATCCTGTTAGACTTAGCTCGAAGGGCACGCTCTGTGTTGTAGAGATAGAACGCTTCTTTGCCAAATTGTGGGATTTTGCCACCCTCTTTGCTGACATCTACACGAGGGAAGAGTATAGAACCTACGAACTGGTTGTTGGAATATCCCGTTGCTAACGCTGTTAATACTGGGTCAACTAATCTTTTAATTGCCATTTGTTTTTGCTCCTTGGATTATTTTATTTAGCGCATCAGAGTAGTTAATACTATTCTCTTCAGCAAATGAAAGCGCAGCTTTGTGCAGCGCATCTCTGTCGTTTAGGTCAACCGTATTTGTTTTGCCATTAGCCTTATCATTAGTGGCAAACTCGCTAAATTCGACTCTCGGAGGTAAAGCCCTCAAAAATCCTTCGAATTGTGAGCTGGTTGTATCTTTTGCCTCTGCAAAATCCCAATTTGTGGCTTTTGCCACCAGTACGCCTAGATTGACGAGAAACGGCGCATCGCTGGCAGTAACTTTTCCGTCTGCTATTAGAGAATCAATAAAAGCTTGAACATTCTCTCTAGTTTTTTCATCTTGAAGTGCTTGGATTTTTGCATTTAGCTCATCTATTGCGGCTTCTTGTTGTTCGATTTTGGCTGCTTGCGCAGAAATAGTCTCAGCAAAATTAGTAGATGCTGGAGGTGTATTTTTTGACTCTTCAAACTCATAAGTTGAATATGTCTCACCTTCATTGAAAGCTATATCTTCCAAGCCTTTTATAGCTGGTGGCATAGCACCTAGGAAGCCTATATGTCTGAGTGACAAATCAGGATATAGAGAGATTGAGCGTTTTTTGTATGCGCCGTCCTCTACCGCCTGAGCAAAATCACTATTTACTTTGTCGAGAGTCGCATACAGTGAGCCATCTTGATATTCCAAGCTTTTTGCCCATCCAAATGCAGGAGCGTTATCTTTTGGGTGTCCAATTACGACAGGCGCTTCGTGAAAAGTGGGGTCATATTTTGAGGCAATTGTTTTTAGCTCATCCTCAGACCACTCTTTTGTACTTCCTGCACTATCAGTATGTTTGCCGACTCTAAAGACTTCTATTCTTTTACCGTCTAGCACTTAGCCTCCTTGTGTTTATTTTTGAATCAACGGCGGCATTTTGCAGGAATCGCAAGATTTTAAAAAGAGAAAGCGTTTGGAAAATTGCTCAAAGAACCGTTCGCAAAAGGGTTTGTCTATTTTTTAGAATGTGATTTTGTCAAGATTCGCAAACTTCAAAAAAGGACGGATATGGATTTTTCTGGATTGGCAGAGCTACTTAAAATAGGTGGTACGCAAGCGCTTATGCTAGCTGCATTTATATGGTATCTAAATGAAATGCGCAAGGGTGAAGAAAAAAGAACAGCAACTTCTAATGAGACGCTAAAAAGCATAATAGATACCTTCCAAAAACGAGAATCTGAAAACACAAAAGCAATTCATGATGGACTCAAAAACCTTCTAAGTGGCATTATTGATACACAGCACATCATCTCAGGAACTATGTCGCGGACAGAGCAAAAAATAGATACGAATTGGTCGTGTCCGCTTGTCAAAGAGTTTCACCGTGATTCAAATCACTACAAGGCAGGACTATGAAGGAAGAGATATTAAGAGCCAAAGGTAGACTCGTTGGCTTAGAGTCCCAGAAAGAGGATTTGGAGCTTCGCATCAAAGGTCTCATTATTCTAGCTAGAAACTACATCGACCCTTATGAGCCAGATATTGCGA
>CAZNYV010000176.1:0-2663 GCA_964577355.1 uncultured Campylobacteraceae bacterium | reverse complement strand
GTTTGCAGTGCAATCAAAGTTCATAGCCCCAGCTACGCCGTCTTCACCACAATGAGTCCACTCTCTCCCAGACATTGAGATTTGATTACCTAACTCATCAAATATTACAGCTCTACCACTCCCGGTACCAGCATCCAAAGCCAAGAGGTATTTTGTCGACATACAAACTCCTAAATTTTCAAAATAGAGCGACTACATTTTGCTTTTCACAAACTCCAATGCCTCTTTTTTCGCCTCTTCTAGCTTTGATTTATCCTTGCCACTTCCACTTGCAAAGTCAGCTCTACCACCACCCTTGCCATCTATCACGGCACACACTGCTTTTAGCCATTCGCCTGCGTTTATATCCAGCCCTTTTACACCAGCGGTTACAGAAATTTTGTCTTCATCCACAACAAACAGCATTACAGCTGTCTTGTCATACTTGTTTTTTATCTCGTCCACCATAGTCTTGGCTTCGCCAGCAAACTCATCAATGACAACATTTGCACCATTGACCACCTCGCTTTTTAGCTCTGCTTTTGCACCACTTGCAGCTTTTGCTAGTTTTTCTTTTAGCTCTTTGATTTCTGCTTTTAGCTTGTTTACACCAAGCATCAAATCTTTGTTTTTTAGCTCATTTTCTAGTGATTCTACGCTACTTCGATAATTATTCATATACTCTACGTCTCTAAGGCTCACAACCGCTTCTATCCTCCGCACTCCAGCCGATACACCGCTCTCTTTTACTATGTAGAAACTTCCAATTTGAGCGGTATTGGTAATATGTGTACCGCCACAAAGCTCGATGGAAGCCTCACCAAAGCTAACAACTCTGACGCTTGAGCCGTACTTCTCACCAAATAGTGCCATTGCACCTTTTGCTTTTGCCTCTTCCACACCCATCTCACTAGTGTCACCCTCGATACTTCGAGCAATTATTAGGTTTACCTTCTCTTCTACATCTTTTAGCTGTTCTTTTGTCATCGCTTTTGGATATGTGAAGTCGAACCTCAATCTATCAGCATTTACATCGCTTCCAGCCTGACCGACACTTTCTCCCAACACTTCTCGAAGTACTGCATGCAGAAGGTGTGTTGCAGAGTGGTGTTTTGCTATTTCTACTCTATTTTCATCCACCACTGCAACTACACTATCGCCAACAGAGAGTGAGTTTGCTACAATAATTTTTGACATATTTAGCTCAAAGAACTTTCTAGTATCAACAATTGCACCAATGCCTTCAAGTGCACCATCATCTCCAGTCTGACCGCCACTCATAGCATAAAAAGGAGTCTCGTCAAGTAGCACCCAACCACTTTGCCCACTCGTTAGCTTGTCGCACTCTTTCATATTTTCATCTAGCAACGCCAACACTTTTGCACTTGCCCTCAAATGGTCATAGCCTACAAATTTATTTTTGCCAAACTTTTCTAGTAGTGCTTTGAAATCTCCACTATTGCTCTCATCACCGCTACCCTTCCAAGCAGCCTTACTCATCTTTCTCTGCTCAGCCATCTTTGCTTCGAATCCTGCGATATCAAGCTCATAGCCTTTTTCTCTGAGCATATCTTCTGTAAGGTCGAGCGGGAAGCCAAATGTATCATAAAGCTTAAATGCTGCTTCTCCAGAGAACTGGCTTTTGGTCACAGCTAGCTCTTTTTCAAACAGCTCCATACCGCTAGCGATAGTGGCAAAGAATCTCTCCTCTTCGCCCATCATACGCTCTTTTATGCTTGCAGATTTTTCTATCAAATATGGATAGCTTCCACCCATCACTTCTCCCAATTTATCAACTAGCATATACATAAACGGCTCTGTGCGCCCTAGCAAATAACCATGTCTAATAGCCCTACGCATAATCCGTCTGAGCACATAACCCCTGCCTTCTTTGTCAAAGTTCACACCCTGAGCCAAAAGGAACGAGCAAGCCCTGATATGGTCAGCAATTACTCTCACGCCTGCACCTGTGGCATATTCGTATTTCACATTTAGAATTTTTGCTATTTCGTTTATCAGCGGCATAAATAGTGAGCAGTCATAGTTGCTTGTCACGCCTTCTTTGATAGCGGTGATTCGCTCTAGCCCCATGCCTGTGTCGATTGAAGGCTTTGGCAGTGGTGTTAGCTTACCGTCAGCAGAGCGTTCATACTGCATAAATACTAGATTCCAGATTTCCAAGAATCTATCGCCCTCACCTCCTAGATAATCTTCCTCCGAGCCAAATTTTTCGCTTCCTTGGTCAAAATGTATCTCAGAACACGGTCCACACGGTCCAGTATCGCCCATCTGCCAGAAGTTATCTTTGTCACCCATCTTGACGATTCGATCGCTTGGTACATATTTTTTCCAGATTTCGCCAGCCTCATCATCGGAGTCATGAATCGTAATCCAAAGCTTATCTTTTGGTAGTCCTAGTTCGTCAGTTACAAACTCCCAAGCGTATTTAATAGCGTCTTCTTTGAAATAATCACCAAATGAAAAATTTCCCAGCATCTCAAAAAAAGTGTGGTGTCTAGCAGTAAAACCTACATTTTCTAGGTCATTGTGCTTGCCGCCCGCACGAATACAAGTCTGGCTACTTGTTGCTCTTGGGTTGGTAGGAATTGGCTTTGCACCTGTGAAAATATCCTTGAACTGCACCATTGCGGCGTTTGTAAATAGCAGAGTAGCATCATCTGGCA
>CAZNYV010000175.1:0-2720 GCA_964577355.1 uncultured Campylobacteraceae bacterium | reverse complement strand
CTCTGCTATGAAGATTGAGGCGGTTCATCTAAAAGATGCGGTGAGTTATTTCAAAGTAGGCAATATAACGAATTCAAATCAAAAAGCTAGACCAATTATGGGTAAAGTAATTGATAACACTGCTGAGAAAAAATATTCAGATATGTCAGACGAGTATCAAAATGTTTGGAAGAATTTTTAGTTGTTATTGATTTTGAGAGAGGTTAAAGCAGAAGTGGGAAAATCATCTATCGCTAAGCTCGTTTATTGGAGCTTGTTCATTCCAGCTGTGACTGGTGTGTTGGTAATGACTACTATTGTTTGGTGTGGCAATTCTCCGCTCTCCGTCGGTACGATATTTTTAGTTGCTATCGTTGTCGCGTTGATACTGGTGGCGTGGTTTATTTTCATAAAAGTTACTATTAATAACCTCTCCTCAAGAGCTCAAGAGTGTTTTGTGGCAGATAGAAATGCTTTACATCAACTTGAAAATATGAAATTGACTGGACTATCTAATGTAGATGATATTTTGTCCAATCTTGCAAAGATGGCGGGCGTGTCTATATCTCAAGTAGAAACATTGAGCGAAGAGGTGCAAACAAATAACAAAAAAATGGCACTCGATGCAGCAACTATACAAAAGTTAGAGCTAGAACTAAGCGGTAACAATCAAAAAAATAAAGATATGCACAATGCTCTATCTGAAAAGTCAAAACTGCTTGAAGATGTTGAAGCTAGGCTAGAGCTTCTCACACAAGCTATTGGGCTATCCCTTGAGGAGTTTATGGTAATTTTGGACTCGAATTCAAATATTTTGTACATGAACGACAAGGCATCCCAGATTCCTAATATTGAATCAGTGATAGTGGAGTTAAAGAAAAATTCTAAAATTATCAATATGGTTGATTGCCAAGGTGTGGTTGAGTTCAGAAAACTACCTAATGATACTGTTGTTTATAGGTTTAGAAAAACAGATGCTAGGAATGATGGCAAGATACTTACAATGCATCATGACTCCATAAAAGCGGCACTACTGAACAATCAAGCGATGTTTGTGAGAATTATTGATCAGCTCAAAAGCATGTCAAGCGAGTCAAGCGGTATGGTCAATAGCTCAATTGATGGTATGAAGCTTATAGATTCTACTTTAGTCGAAACGATGGAGCTTGTGGAGTGCGTGGGCGGCGCAGTAGATAGTACTAGGGCGCTAAAAGATAGAAGTGGTGAAATATCAAATATTATGGCATTGATAACTGATTTAGCAGACAGGACAAACCTCCTAGCACTAAACGCAGCTATAGAAGCGGCTAGAGCTGGAGAGCATGGTAAAGGATTTGCTGTTGTGGCTATTGAGGTTAGAAAACTAGCTGAAAATACGCAAAAAGCGATAAAAGATATAGAAGTAGTAGTCAAATCTATGCAGCAAGAGACGGATACAATACGGGAAACGACTGAAGCTATCAATGAAATAGTTGCGAAAAACAAAGCCAGCATTGACAGATTGGCTGAGAATATAAATACCTATAGAAACAGCGCAGAACTCAGCATGCGCGACACATTAGTTCTATCAAATTATACTTTTGCATCTTTGGCAAAGGTTGACCATGTGATATACAAAAATAATGTCTACTCTTTGATTTTTGGTGAACAAAATGAATTTAATGAAACAGCTCATCACGAATGTAGACTTGGCAAGTGGTATCATGATGATGGCAAAGTTTTGTATGGAAAAACAGATGGATATGCGAAGCTAGACGCACCACACTCCATAGTCCACAAAGAGGCAAATGAACTAGCCAAAAAATGTGTTGGCTCAAAAGTAATGTGCTCAAAAGAAGAGATAGAAAACGCAGTTAGAAATATTGAGAGAGCTAGTCTTGAGGTTTTCAAGATAATAGACAATATGATTGAGGAGAAAATACATGATATTCAATCGTAGGATGCAGGGATATGAATCCATGTCAATGAGAGATAATTTAACAGGAGAGAAGCTATGAAACTTATCGACAATGCAAAGATAAAGACAAAATTACTATATCTAGTAGGCATGGCAGTTATAGGTATGTTGTTGATAGGTGTGCAGAATAAAATAGTGGTTGATAAAATAAAAATAGGTAGCGAAATATACAACAAAATTATTGTCTCAAAAGACCTTTTAGCTGATATACTTCCTCCTCCTGCGTATATTATCGAAGCTCGTTTGGTGACGCTTGAACTTTTGGCTAACAAAACTCCAGAAGAGAAACAGGTATTGATAACCAACTTGTCTCAGCTCAAAAAAGACCTCAATGATAGATATGCGTATTGGCAAAAAAATCTAAATAACGACAAGCTGATGAAGCTTTATACTCCGTCTTTTGATACCGCTGTAAAATATTTTACAGTTGTAGATGAGAAATTTATTCCAGCAATTAATTCAAATAATATAGCCCTAGCTACGACAATTGCGCAAGGTGATTTGGCAGATATTTATAAAAAACATAGAGAAGAAGTGGATGCTCTTGTGGTGTCTTCTACAAAAGAAGCAGCGACAACTGAGCAGCTAGCTGATCAAGAGCTTCATGATGGAACTGTGAAAGTTGCTATAGGAACAGTTCTGTTTATTGTGTTGACTTTGATGTTCTCTGCCGCAATACTAAAAAATATTTCAAACTCTATAGATGTTGTCTTTAGGGGGCTTGCTTCGTTCTTCTCCTTCCTCAACCGCACATCTACCTCCGTTGACCCTATAGCACTAGACT
>CAZNYV010000174.1:0-2795 GCA_964577355.1 uncultured Campylobacteraceae bacterium | reverse complement strand
GAATAGATATTTTAGGCTCAAACTCTACCATAACTGTATCTAAGCAGCTAATGATTGATTCAATCTCTGGAAGCGAGAACAAAATTATTGTCACACCAGCAGCTACAAATGCCGAGTCAAACGAGTTTATAGCTGCAGTAACTGAGCTAAAAGAGGTTAAGCAGCTTTTGGCAAACAATGAAAACGAACTAGAAAAAAATATGAAATCAATAGAACAAGATATGCCAAACGCAAAAAGTATAAAAGCAAAAATAGATACCGAAAAAAATAGAGAACTAGTAGCCCCCCTCATTGTTAAGCTCCGAGAATTCAATGCCTTAGTAGAAAAAACAAAGGCGATAAAACTCCTAGTTGCAGAACTTGACGCAAAACGGAAAACCTTGGTTGACTCGATACAGTCAAAACAAGATAGCATTTTGCAATCAAAAGTAATCGCGATGCAAGACTGGCGTGGTCACAATGTGATAAAATTTAGACTTATCGAACCAGCGATAGAACTAGCGATAACCGTTGACGAAAAACACAACTACAATGAAGTTTTCCTACAAAAACTCAACGACGAATACAGTATAGGATTTGAGACCAGATGATAGTTGGAATTCACGGGAAAATATGCAAAAAAGAACCAACGCTTGTACATATCGACACCGGTGGCATTATTTATGGTGTCAATATTTCAGTCAACTGCTTTCAAGAGATAAAAGACGATGCACAATACTTCATTACAACACAAATATTCAAAGAAGATGGCGTATCGCTTTATGGTTTTATAGACCAAAACGAACAAAAAATGTTCACAAATTTATTAAAAATAAGCGGAGTTGGTCCAAAAGCAGCAATGGCTATATGCTCAAGCTTTACACCATCTATGTTTGCAAAGATTCTGGTTGCAAAAGATGTAACACTTCTGAAAAAAGCACCTGGGATTGGTCCAAAAACTGCCCTCAGAATAGTGACGGAGCTTGGCGACTCATCTTCTCTCGCAGCTATGTCGGAGGCAAATAGCCCACATATGGAGGCTATTTTGGCACTGGAAAGTTTGGGCTTTAGAAGAGATGAAATCACAAAAGCACTTAGTGGGATTGAAGCATCTTCTACCGGTGAAGCAGTTAAGCTAGCGCTACAAAAGCTACAAAGACTGTAGTTTTATAATAAATTAAACAATTATCAAGGAGTACAGAGTGAGATTTGCAATTATTTTTGGTGGGGCAAGCTACGAGCATGAGATAAGTATAGTAAGTGCTATTGCTCTAAAAAAAATTATAAAAAGTGAACCTGTTTTTATATTTATATCCGCAGAAAGAGAGATGTTTTTGATTGAGTATCAAAACATGAAATCAACATATTTTGCAAGTGGTGAATACAAAAAGGCTTCAAAGCTAGATATTATCAAAGGTGGCTTTACAAAAAAAACATTCTTTGGAACCTCTCCAATAGAATTTGACTGTGCTATAAATCTATGTCATGGAGCGGACGGCGAAGATGGCAAGCTTGGAAGTATTTTGGAGTTCTTCTCTATTCCATTTATTGGTCCTAGGGTTGAGGCAAGCGTAATGAGTTTCAACAAGGTCTATACAAAACAGTTGGCAAATATTGGCAAACTAAAATTCCTCAAGTTTGTACATGTCACTCAAGAAAACAGACAAAAAGCCATAGATGAAAACAATACTTTCCCGATTATCGTCAAACCAGCTAGACTAGGAAGCTCTATTGGTGTGAGCGTCGTCAAAAATAGAGCTGAGCTAGAATATGCACTAGATGTAGCTTTTGAGTTTGACAAAGATTTGTTGCTAGAGCCTTTTATTGATGGTGTAAAAGAGTACAACTTGGCTGGATGCTATGCGGGTGATTTTATATTTTCTACTATTGAAGAGCCTCAAAAAGAGGAGTTCTTGGATTTTGACAAAAAATACAAAGACTTTGCTAGGACTGAAAAAGTTTTCAAGGCAGATATATCAGAAGAGCTGAAGCTAAAGATTCAAGAAGAGTTCAAAAAAGCATACAACCTAGGCTTTGCTGGTAGCTTGATTCGATGTGACTTTTTTGTTATCAATGGAGAGGTGTGTCTCAATGAAATAAACCCAATACCAGGAAGCATGGCAAACTATCTGTTTGATGATTTTAACGCCGTAATAGAGGCTCTAGCTTCCAATCTGCCAAATTCACAAAAGATATCTGTACACTACAAATATATCAATGAAATAGCATCTGCAAAAGGCAAAGCGTAATGGCACTCAGAACTGTTGAAGCAAATGGCAATGTGTTTGACATCCACTATGACATCATAAATCCATCAGCCAAGAGAGATGTTGTATTTTTGCATGGTTGGGGAAGCTCAAAAGAGGTAATGGAAAGTGCTTTTAGAGACCTTTTTATCAATTTTAGACATATTTACATTGATATGCCAGGATTTGGCAAAAGCCCAAATACAAAAGTATTAACCACTGCTGACTATGGCACAATAGTAGGCAACTTTTTGGACAAATTAAATAGCGATAGAAGTATTATATTTGGACACTCATTTGGCGGAAAAGTCGCAACACTTCTTGAGCCAAAAAACCTTGTTCTTCTCAGCTCTGCTGGGATTCCTCAAGAGAAAGCACAAGGTGTCAAACTAAAAATAATGATATTTAAGCTGCTCAAACCATTTGGTTTTTCTAGGTTTTATAGGCTCTTTGCTACAAAAGATGCCAAAGGTATGCCAAAAAATATGTACGAGACGCTAAAAAATGTTGTAGATGAAGATTTTGCTGGAGTTTTTGCAAATTTTCACAACAAGGCTCTTATATTTTGGG
>CAZNYV010000173.1:0-2873 GCA_964577355.1 uncultured Campylobacteraceae bacterium | reverse complement strand
ATGGAGATAAACCCCAAAAATCCAGACAGGCTGATGCTTGGGGAGAAGGCTGCTTTGGTGTTTTCGACTTTTGCCTCATTGCTTTTGACAATATGTCTCTGCATGACAACATCCGGTCTATGGGCTAGTAGATTTATATAGATGTCCTTTGGTGGTTTTAGCTGAGTATTTTCATTGATGTTTGGAGTTTTGAGTGTTGCACCAAAAGATGGCTCTTTGCCTAGCAAAATACATAGTGTTGTTATCTCTGCATCGAGTGCTCGTTTTGTTGCGATTATTGATTGAGATAGGTGTGAGATTTCTGATTTTTGTTCATTTACCGACATCTCATCGACGAGCCCATGAGCAAATTTTGCATTCAAAATATCCAACGACTCTTGTGAAGCTGCTACAGCGTCGCTCAGTATGGATATTTTTTTGTTATCAAAATACCATGATATGTATGTTTTGGCTATTGCGCTTGAGAGTGACAATCTGGATGCCTCTAGTGAGGCTTCTTGTGCTAGTGAGTTTTGTGTTGCCAGCTCGATTTGTGAGCTTTTGGCATTCCAAAAATCAAAATCATATCCCAGTGACACACCAGCTTGATAGTTGGAGTAGTATCCGCCACCAAACGGAGGAGGGTAGATGCTATGCTCACTGAATCTTTCTCTTGACACGGAGGTGTTGGCGTTTATCGTTGGTTGCGAGGACGATTGTGTTGCTTTTAGTATATTGTTCGCCTGTCCTAGTCTGAGTTCGGCACTTTTCAGGCTTGGTGCTGTCTGGAGTGCCATATCTATGAGTGAATCGAGCTGCTCGTCACCAAAAGCTTGCCACCATTTGCCAGCGGTGTTTTGGTTTGTAGAAAGCATTCCAGCAAACTCGTTTAGACTATTTTTGTCTGATAGCGTTTTGATTTCTGCTGGTGTTGACTCTTTTGGGGCACACGCACTGAGTAGAAGTGCTGTAGCTATTGCTTGGGCAAGTATATATTTTGTACTCATTTTGAAGCCCATGTTCTATTGTTCATATCAATCCACCACGACATTATTTTGTTGATTGTAAGGTGTAATCGCTTAAATACTTATGTGGATAATAGTTATTTGGATAGTTATGGGTTTGGTAATTTGATATGTATATTCAATCTCACCAGTCTATTTTTTGAACATATTTTGTATGGTCAAATCTAATGCGAGCTCTAATCTCAAAAACAACCCCATCATTGCTATTTTTGACAGAAATTGTCCCTTTGAGCTTCTCCTCGACCAATAATTTGGCTATCGCTAGACCGAAACCGTGCAGGTTGTCTTCTTCTTTTGAGCTGACAAAATAGTCAAAAACCCTCTCGATAGGCTTGATTTTTATCCCGCCAGCGTTGTCTTCGTATATTATAGATACGAAATCCCCAGACTCCTTGATATTGATGGATACAGAATTGTTATGTTTTGCCTCGAACGCATCTATGGAGTTGTCGATAAGTATGAGCATGATGTTTGAGAAGATATTTTCCTGCCCATAAAACCTCAAATCCTCAGGGATATTTAGATGGAACTCTATATTTTTTAGTATGATTTTTGCCTGTAAAAGATGCTTTGTGCTCTTGATAATCTTGATTGGAGAGTATTCTTTGTCTAGCTGTGAGGATGTATAAAATGAAGAGAAGTCACCGAGCGTGCTTTCTAGGCTCTTGATGTATCTCTTTAGCTCTGGGAGTTGCTGTTCAAATGTTTCGTAAAACTGCTCTTTTTTGTGAATAAAAACTGACTCTAGCAGTGTCACAGAGCCACTGATAGTGGATATTGGATAACGCCATTGATGGGTTATGTGAGCGATAGACTTTCCTATATTGCTGAATGCAGACTGGGTTAGCAGTAGCTTTTCATTTTTGTCATTATTGTGTTTGAGAAATCTAAAATATTGACCAAGCGCAAACGATAGAAATGTCAAGTCAACAATGGAACCTACAAGCGGTGCATAAATTGTCGCAAAACTAAATGCACTACCAAAAGCATTTGCTATCGCGACATAAAAAATCGAAACGACAAACGCACCTTGTCCTACGATATAGAACCATGCACCTTTTAGTTTCATCTTGATAGCCATCACTCCTATGAGTACTGGCATCAAGTATAGTGGCATAGCATAAATGGTGTATTTCTTGATTGTAAACATAGTGTAGCTGTCTTGGAAAAATAGATATATTGTGCTTGTTAATAGTATCATCGCTACTATAGCAATAATACTGAGCGAGATGAACTTATCAAGCTTCGGCATAGTCTTTGGTGTCCGAAAAAAGCATCTCGAAAACAAGAGGACATATAAATTCGAAAGAGGCAAAAATATCCACAGTAGCAGGTTGTTGAGCGTTGTGAAGCTACTGAGCATATATGCTATGCCATTGTAGGATGCAAGGTTGAGACCATAGCTGATTCCTATTAGCGTATAAAATATGAACACTCGATTTTTGAGGATAAAGTAACTGTTGATGTTGTAAACAATCAGCGCCAAAAGAAGCCCGTAATAAAACCCCCATGCCAAAAGGTCATAATCACTATATCGAGCGAACAACTCTTTTGTAATTACTAGCCAAGTTATATCCGTAAATACATTGTTTTTGAGCTTGGAAACTATCCTGAGTTGTGAATGTGGCTGAAACTCCAAGTTGATTGCTCCATAGCGATGATAAAATTTTTTGTTTTGTATAGGATATGTGTCGCCTACAGTCTCTTGTTCTATCAGGTGGTCGTTCTGATAAACCAGAACAGCTATCTCGTCCATGCCAGCCCTAGGATTGACGAGTAGTATTTTTTTTGTATCGTTTGAGTCGTTTTTGATTGTAAGCTGTGTCCAAACTTGATAGAATTGGTATCCGAGTGAGGTACGCTTTGCTG
>CAZNYV010000172.1:0-2878 GCA_964577355.1 uncultured Campylobacteraceae bacterium | reverse complement strand
TATGCTGACAGAGATGTGCAAAACATGGGGCGGCTTTTTGCTAGATATATACCGATGCTATATAGCACAGCGGCGTATTTTGGTATTTTCTTGGCATTTGAAAGTGGTAGCATTTTGCAGATTTTTACTGACGCTAGATTTAAGGATGCGTACTGGGTGGTTGTAATAATGTCTTTTTACCCGCTTCATCAGACATACGGGCAGCTTAGCGGGTCCATCTTTTATGCTACGGAGCAGACAGAGTTGTACAAAAATATAGGTATTGTATCTATGCTGGCTGGTGTCTTGCTGTCCTTGGTATTTATATGGCTTTTTGATTTTGGCGCCATGGGGCTAGCTATAAAAATGATCTTAACTCAAATATTTGGTGTGACCATACAGCTATATTTTAATGCAAAGTTTTTAGATTTAAAAATCAAAGATTTTATATGGCATCAAATCTATTCTGTGGCTCTTTTCTCTATGGCAGCTTTTGTTGCTACACTACCATTTCATTTCTCGTCAGCACTTCTAAACCTAACTCTTTCAGGGCTACTGTATACTATATTTGTTATCATAACAGCATATATTTTCCCTCAAACTTTTGCCGTAACAAAAGTGGAAATTAGAACAAACTTGCAAAGGCTATACGGTGTCTTTAAAAAATAAACTAAAAAACAATCAGCTAACTTTGGGTTCATGGATTACCATAGGTCATCCAGCAGTTGTAGATGTGATGTCCAGTGCTGGATTTGAATGGCTTGTCGTTGACATGGAGCATACATCTATAGATTTGGGCGTGGCTCACACTCTGATTGCTACCATTCAGGCAAACGGTATGAAAGCGCTTGTGCGTGTCAGCAAAAACGAAGAAGTCATCATCAAAAGAGTCCTTGATATGGGTGCGGACGGTATTATCGTACCTATGGTCAAATCAAGGGCTGAGGCGATAGAAGCGATAGGATATGCCAAATATCCCCCTCTCGGCAAAAGGGGCGTGGGGCTTTTTCGAGCACAAAAATACGGACTAGGCTTTGACAACTACAAGAAATGGGTAAACGAAGAGCTTGTAATCATAGCCCAGATAGAGCATATTGAAGCCGTAAAAAATATAGACGAGATTATTACCACAGAAGGCATAGACGGCGTCATTATCGGGCCTTACGACCTATCCGGCTCTATGGGCTATCCTGGTGAGTACGATAGGGACGATGTGAGGCATGCTATAGCTGATGTCCTAAGTTCTTGCAAAAAGCACAATGTGCCATCAGGATTTCATGTTATAGAGTCCAATCCAGAAAAACTCCAACAAAGAATAGATGAAGGGTGTACATTTTTGGCCTACAGTCTAGACTTCTTCTTTCTAGGCGACTGCGCTAGAGACGGTATGAAAAAGATCAAAGAAGGAAAAGCACAATGAACATAATATCTATTATCCCAGCCCGTATGGGTTCGTCCCGTTTTCCAGGCAAACCTATGGCTGACATACTGGGTATACCGATGATAGGTCATGTCTATAGGCGTGTCAAAATGAGCAATTCTTTGAGTGAAGTATATGTAGCAACATGTGACAAAGAGATATGCGACTATATCGAGAGTATTGGCGGCAAAGCCGTCATGACTTCAGACTGTCATGAAAGATGCTCTGATAGGTGCGCGGAAGCCATGCTGAAGATCGAGGAATCGACTGGAAGTAAATGCGATATTATGGTGATGGTACAGGGTGACGAGCCTTTGACATTTCCTCAGATGATAGATGAAGCTATAGCGCCTATGTTGGATGACAGCTCTGTCGTCATCACAAACCTAATGGCTGACCTACCTACTCTATCAGACTTTGAAAACCCAAATGAGGTCAAAGTTGTAGTAGATAAACACTTAAATGCGCTCTATTTTTCACGAGAGCCGATACCTAGCCGCAAAAAAGGCGTACTTGATGTGCCAATGAAAAAACAGGTCTGCGTAATCCCATTCCGTCGAGACTTTTTGCTCGAATACAATGTGATGGAGCCGACACCTCTTGAGATAATCGAGTCGGTCGATATGATGCACATTCTGTAAAACGGGGGCAAGGTCAAGATGATACCTACTGCGTTCATTACAAAGGCTGTAGATACGGCCGAGGATTTGACTATCGTAGAAAGTATGATGCAAAAAGATAGCTTGTATGCAAGTTATAAATAGGCTGTCTGCTCTACTGTTTGATTTGTATATCTCTGCGCTTGCTTGCATTCCAACCAAGATAGGGGTACTGCTAAGGTATGTAGGTTACAGACCGTTTCTAAAAAAGAGCAGTGGATTTTTTAGCATAGATAGTGGTGTGACTATTTTGGGTTTTGAAAATATAGAACTCGGTAGAAATATAACGAATATGAAAAATAGCTACATTTATGCACACGATGGCGGTAGTCTTGTTATTGGGGATAATTTCACCATCAATTCAAATTCCCAGCTTGGAGCTTCATTTGGCAAGATAATTATCGGCAACAACTGTGCAATAGCCCCAAACTGTGTGCTTAGGGCGTCAAACCATAATTTTGAAAATCCAAATATACCATTTCGCGAACAAGGTCATGTTTATGGCGAAATTATTATAGAAGATGATGTTTGGATAGGAGCTGGATGTAAAATATTAGATGGAGTCAGAATAGAAAAAGGAGTGGTTATCGGCGCTGGATCTGTTGTGACAAAAAATTTAAAAGCTTTCGGTGTATATGCTGGAGTGCCTGCAGGATTTCCTCACCGCGCACCAGATGGATTTCGCCTATCTTTTCAATTCCCGGCTCACCGTCGAGCAGTTCTTCGAAATGATGGCCTACGACCTCGACCTCGGGTGCTCCCACAACACGAAGAACGAAATCCTCATCGCCCTCAACCAGCTTTTGCTCAAGAACGCCCG
>CAZNYV010000171.1:0-2960 GCA_964577355.1 uncultured Campylobacteraceae bacterium | reverse complement strand
CCTACCGACCAAAATAATATTTGCATCATTTGCGCGAAGATATTTACAAGCCAAAGTCCCCATCTCGCCAGCACCAACAACTATGGCTGTTATACCCTCTAATGAACCCATTAGTTTTTTCGCCTTATCAACAGCCACACTAGCCACCGATGTCGGCTTTCTGGCTATTTCAGTCTTGTTTCTCACCTCAGCAGCACATTTGAAAGCATGTTGCATAAGTCTGCTCAGTTTTTGACCACAACACCCATTTTCTTGTGCAAATTTTTGAGCCTCTTTGACCTGTCCAGCTATCTGTGTCTCGCCAATCACGACGCTATCTAGCGCGCTTGTAACAGAGAAAATATGATGCACAGCACCTTCATTTTCGAACAAATCAGCCCTGCCCTCAAGCTCCTCGAAACTGAGAGTTGAATGCTTGGCAAGCACTTCAAATATAGCCCTTGCTGCTTCAGCACAATCTTTGGCACTTGTGATGATTTCTACTCTATTGCAAGTCGATAGTATTATGGCTTCATTTATACTGCCATGTGTGGTTAGCTGTCCAAGTGCTGATAGTTTGGCAGCTTCATCAAAAGCTATCTTCTCTCTGGTCGCAATATCGCAGTTTTTGTGAGAAAATGATGCTACTAGATAGTGCAATGTGTACCCCTAAAAGTTTCTTTCGATTTGTGTTTTGGCGCTCTCTATTAGCCCTGCAGACAGTATCTTATCGGACAGCGTGGATATTGCGTCTATTCCCTCCATTGGCACAACCATTGCTTCATTTTTACATTTGTCAATTATGCCATATTTTTCAAAAATAGCTTTAAGCCAGAGCTTATCATCATCTGTTGGTACACATTTGAATAGCGATTGAATTTTTATTTTTTCTTCGTCGCTACCTGCTTCATAGGCATATATGTATGGAAGGGTGCTTTTACCCTCCCTGAAATCACCAAAAGCACTCTTGCCAAGAGTTGCGTCATCCATTGTGACATCCAATATGTCATCGACTATCTGGAATGCAATCCCGAGTGCTTTTCCATATTTTCCAAGGTTTTCATACTCATACCCAGCCAAAAACCCTGCACTGATACATGAAGCTTCTATTAGCACGCCTGTTTTTTTGTAGAGCATAGAGAGGTATTGCTCTTTGTCAGTGTTTAATTGCTCGCTCATCGCAACATCTTCCAGCTCTCCGATACTAAGGACATTTACCGCATTTGCTACTACTCCAGAGACGAACGAATCAAACTTCGTCAGCTCATAAAATGCTTTTGAGTAGAGTATATCACCGAACATCACAGCTGAACGGTCACCATAAAGAGCATTTATCGTCGGCTTTTTGCGCCTAATACTAGAGTTGTCGATTACATCGTCATGCAGAAGGCTCGCCAAATGTATCAATTCTATTATGGCGCACAGCTTTATTACTTTATCGTCCGCACATATCTTGAGCATCAGCCTACTTCTGAGTAGTTTTCCATGTTCGATTGTCTCATATAGTTTCGCTGAATTGGTATCATTCATGCCAGAGACGAACTCTTGCATCTGAGCTTTTACAAGGTCAAGTCTATTTGTTGTCATCTTTTGGGAGTGTCCTCTCTACTAAAATCGTTCGTTTTTCATCTTTCAAAAAAACATGAAAGAGAGCTGTTTTTTTCTTTTTGTCATAATCCTTGAAAGCTATATATGCATATGGTCTATATGTGGCATTTGTAGCCCGCTCTTTTAGCTCTATTTTAAAACCCTCCAGCCTATATTTAGAGTACAGCACTGCCTGCCTCTTGAATCCTTCATATGAAAAAAGTGTCACCAACCCCTCGTTTGCATAGAGTGTCCAGCGAAACTCCAGTACAAAATTTTTGTTGTCGATAACCAGAGCATATCTAGCCACTTGGTCTTTTTTGAGTTCGACAAAGTCATAGAAGTTCCAATTTTCTAGGTTTACTTCAAACTTTTTTTCTTGCTCTTCAGGAGTATCTTCCTTTGTCTTGTTCTGGTCATTTGCCGCAAATAGTGTGCTACAAAATATCAAAAAGCAAAACAGAAAATACTTCAAACCCTATTCCGTTCTAGTAACTATGTCACCTACAAGTCCGATAAACGCGGAGGTCTTTCTTGTATTTATCTCTTCTTCGTTGGCATAAAAAAACTCAGTAAAATTTCTATCTTCGAATCCATGTTGCTCAGCATAAAGCTCGTAAGCACAGAATCTCTCGAAAAGTTTGTCTATTTCATTCTCACTTACATTTCTGTTGGCATTTATCAAGACATCCATAAGTTTTTTAAGCGGAGAGCCACCACTAAAAATATCATCAAACTCCGTTTCGTCCACGCTGTCTCCTAGCTCATATTTTGGCGAAGATTATAGCAAGTCAATACAAAAATTGATTTTTGGAGGGCTCTTAAGTGGTCAAGTGATAAAGTTAGACAAACAGATGAAGAGTGCCTCAAAAATATATTCTATGCATGGAAGTTACGATTTTTTTCAGAACCTATCGCCAAAATATTACGGAGTTTAATTCATACAATGAAAATCGAAGAGTTAGAGGCAAAAACAATAGAGCTCGAAAAAAAATTAGACCAAGAGACGGTTGCCAGAGGAGAGGCCGAAAAGCTTCTTGAGAAAAGAACCCAC
Source organism: uncultured Campylobacteraceae bacterium (assembly GCA_964577355.1). Lineage (GTDB taxonomy): Bacteria > Campylobacterota > Campylobacteria > Campylobacterales > UBA6016 > CAZNYV01. Next base: position 340 of record CAZNYV010000171.1, on the reverse strand, counting down.
GACCTCCATTTGGCAAATAAAGAACTCTCAACATTGGCAGCGAACTTGGAAGCACAAGTCGAGCAAAGAACACTAGAGCTCAGTATCGCACTTCAAGAAGCAAAAGCTGCCACGGTAGCAAAAAGTGAATTTTTAGCCATAATGAGCCATGAGATAAGGACTCCGATGAATGGCGTTCTTGGCATGGGTGAGCTACTAGCAAACACTCATCTCGATGAAGAACAAAAACATCTAGTGGGAACCATTAATAGTAGCGGCAAAGCTCTCCTCTCTCTTTTGAATGATGTTTTGGATTTTTCAAAAATCGAAGCAGGTCCGCTGACGATGGAGCGCATCGCCT
>CAZNYV010000170.1:0-3105 GCA_964577355.1 uncultured Campylobacteraceae bacterium | reverse complement strand
AATGAAAAGTGGCTGGAAGGTCTGAGTTAGTGGGATAGAAAAGTTTTTATAGTATAGATAATATCCTCGTCTTCACAATTTTTTGAGAGCCAATTTAGGTAATTTTTGTCTTTTTGATATATTTCCTCCATGCTTAGTCCTTTGTATTTACCAAATTTTATTTTTTTAACCAGAACAGGAGTATTGGTAAGCTCAATAAGTTTTTGAATACTACCAGCCATGGGGTAGAGTCTTTTAAATAGCTTTTTGAGGATATAAATATCAAACAACGCATCATGTGCAGAAAATGTATCATAGGTAGCTCTCAAGTACTTTTCCTCTTCGCATCCTTCTTCTCTATATATAGAAAGGGAATATCGCAAATACTGCAAGGCATGGCTTTCTTCATCTGGTAATAAATGTTTGGCACATCTAAGTGTATCTATAACTTTACCACCCCAATTGATACCTTCCTTATTAATCATATTGATATCAAATTGAGCATTATGCGCAATTATTACATTATCAGGGGTATTAAATTTTTTTAAAATCTCGCAAGATCTCAAATTTTCAAAAACAGGCTTTCCAGCTACCTTGTCTGGTGTAATACCGTGAACTGACATTGCATGGAAAGAGATCGGGGTTTGCGGGTCACAATATTCGCAAATATATTCAGTAGGTTCACCAAGTATGCCTATTGCTATTTGGCAAATCCTATCAGAATCAGTTGTGCCTGTAGTTTCGGTATCAAAAAGTATATATGCCACCCTGTTTTCAATACTATAGTAAAATCTGAAGTTTATGCATATAAACCGTTGTCTTTATTGTCAATCTTTGCAAAAATCTTATCAAGAAGTTTTGTTGTGTTGTCTAATGATTTTTGATTTCTGTCAAACATTTTAAAAATATCATCTAGTTTTTTTACTAAAGAATCTTTCATATAACCAATACTACCGCTGTTCGTAAGTTTTGGAAGTGAGTTTTTTACACCCTGCGCCACACCCTCTAGATCTGAATTCAAAATATCTTGGCTTCCAGATGATTTCATAAAATCCTGCATTTGCGGAGAAATGTTTTTCATTGCTTGCTTTATCTCTTTTAAATCATTCTCATCGAGACCATCACCCTTATAATGAAACTCGTAACCAGCACTAAGACTAAGTTCTGTGGTTTTTATATTTACGCCATCTTTAGTTTCACTTGAAGTTGATAGATTTTTTTCATTATAAGCCGAAAAACTTATTGAATCACCACTAGATGTCTTAAAATTAAATGAATAACTGTCTTTTGCATAGTTCAAAGACGAATTGGCAATACTGCTCATTATTTTGCTCCAGAACCATGTTTAATTGCGCTGTTCAAGGCACCAATATCATGCGTACCTTCCAAACTTTCCGCCATCTGTTCTTGCCCAGGAGAAGTAATTGTCTTGCCAGTTATTAGAACAACCGCTGCCATAATTAACAAAACAAGCATAATGCCAACAAGCATAATTGTCACTTTATTTTTTGCAAAATCAAATGATTTTAACAGTTCAGAGTGCTCTGCACTAGCTGCAGACTCTTCATGACCGCCCCCGTTTATCGTTGTTTTCAAGTTTGACACTGCTTTTGAGAAAAAACTTCCCATTATCACATAAGTAATCAGACTGCCGACTATAATTCCTAAAATAAAGGAAACCAATATAAAAACTTTAGTCATAGTATTTAAGCTCCCTGCTTGGTATTTTTCTTGGAAAACTCTATAAGATCTTCTGTGTATTCAACATCTTCTGGTAGCAATTCGAGAGATTTTTTAAAAATCTCAAAAGAAGCCAAGGCGTCACTGTAAGCCCTATGATGCAAAAAACCTTCCAATTTCAACATGTCTGCCAAAAACCTGAGACCATATCTTTCGGCTTCAATTGTCTTTTTGGCAAGCTCTATCGTGCAAAGCCTTCTATTCAACAGTGGAGGAAGATCATATTTCTCCATTGATTGAGATACAAAGCTATAATCAAAATCGACATTGTGAGCAACAAATACAGAGTCGCCCAAAAAAATTCTAAAATCATGAATCACTTTTGACTCAATCGGCTTGTCTTTTAGTATTAAAACATCTATACCTGTAATCTCAGTTATCATCTCGTTTATTTCGTTACAATAGACCATTGAATCAAATTTATCTATAATTTCACAACCTTTTGTTTTGACAGCAGCTATTTCAATAATTTGTGATTTTTTTGGATTTGAACCATTGGTTTCTATATCCACAAAAGAGAACACTTGTTCATCTATCTTTGTGTCAACAGTTTCAATTCCATAAAAATCCCCAACCTGACAAATTGGCAAACCAAATGTTTTTAGCATATCTTCAGGTGAATCGTCACAAACAAAATAGTTGTTTGCCAAATCTGTATTCCGTATATCTTCCAATGTTGCTTTTTTATCTTTGAGTTTTTGTATTAAACTTGAAAACTTTTTCAATTACAATCTTTCTAAATGGTTTCATGTTTCAAATCCTACAAAAAAGCCTTTTAAAATGTTAGTTGCCATCAATAATAGTCGCTCAAAGTGTTATTTAGATATATTATTATCCTGAATTTTTTGAACAAGGAATTATATTTATGATATTAGTGATGTTGCCAGAAGCTACAAAAGAACAGATAGAAGCCGTTGCAAAACAAGTGGAAAGCTGGGGGCATAAAGCCAGCGTAACAATGGGTGAAGAGCAATCAATCATCGGAATTATCGGTGATAAAAGAGACCTAGCAGGAAGAGCATTGTCTGCACTTGATGGCGTAGAAAAAGTACTAGAAGTATCAGCTCCATACAAACTGGCTAGTAGACACTTTCATCCAGATGATACAATCATAGATATTAGAGGTGTGAAAGTTGGTGGCGGACACAAAGCTTACATGGCTGGACCATGTTCTGTTGATACATATGAGACACTAATCGAAATCGCAAAAGCTGTAAAAGCAGCTGGTGCAAATATGCTAAGAGGTGGTGCTTTCAAACCAAGAACTAGCCCATACACATTCCAAGGTGGTGGTGAAGAAGCTCTAAAAATGCTAGCAGCAGCGAGAGATGAGACTGGTCTGCCAATAGTAACTGAGATGATGAGCGAGAGAGACATCGACGCGAT
>CAZNYV010000169.1:0-3167 GCA_964577355.1 uncultured Campylobacteraceae bacterium | reverse complement strand
CGTATAGCGTATTTGCAAGATATGCTCACAAAAGCCAAAGTGATTGACCCGACAGTGTTGAAGCATGAAAAGGTCTGTTTTGGTTCGACTGTCAAAGTGATAAACCTTGATACAGAGCAGGAATATATATATACAATAGTGGGTGCTATCGAGAGCAATCCGTCAAAAGGGCTGGTTTCATTCAACTCACCGATAAGCCGTGTGTTGATAGGCAAAGAAGAGGGCGATACATTTGGGATGGAGTTACCAGGCGGCAGCAGCGAGATAGAGGTTGTAGAGATTTATTATAAAGAGATTGACTTCGAATGAGTAAAAAAATCAAAGTAGGTATCGTAGGAGTAAGTGGCTACACGGGACTTGAACTTGTCAAGATGCTTTTGCTCCATCCTGTTTTTGAGCTTGTTTATGTTTCCAATAGTGAAGGTGGTGTTACACTTGCTAAGATGCATCCGTCTTTGGCTGGTGTGATTGATTTGGAAGTCAAAAAGCTATCATCTGCTGAAGCGGCTAGAGAGTGCGAGCTGTTGTTTTTGGCGCTCCCACACAAGACGGCTATGCAGAGTGCAAAAGAGCTTTTGGCTTTTGGTGCAAAAGTTGTTGATTTGTCCGCTGATTATAGGCTGTCTCTGGAAGCATATGAAAAAAACTATTGCCCTCATGAAGATGTCGAAAATCTGGCGCACTCTGTCTATTCCATACCTGAACTGCACGCTACAAAAGCCGCAAACTCAAAGCTGGTTGCGAACCCAGGATGTCATGTTACTGCTACACTTTTGGCGTTGGCTCCATTTTTGGATTATATTGATTTATCTGCGCCGATATTTGTAGACTCCAAAACTGGTGTGTCAGGTGCGGGTAAGACACCTACTGCAGGTGTGCATTTTGTATCAGTAAATGAAAATATTAACCCCTACAACATCATCAAACACCGTCACGCTGCGGAAATCATGGAGCACGCTTCTGTGCTTTGTGGCAAGGATGTCAAAATAACTTTTGTACCAACACTTATACCAATGACAAGAGGAATGCTGGCAAGTGTATATGCGACACTAAAGTCAGATATTGATGCGGCTTCTGTTTTGGCTAAATTTTATAGTGGCGAGAGATTTGTTCGTGTCAGGGATGAATTGCCACATACAAAATCAGTCGCAGGAACTCACTTTGCGGATGTGTATGCGACGACAAATGCAAATGCTCTGGTAGCTTTTTGTGCAATAGATAATCTTCTTCGTGGAGCATCGTCACAAGCACTTGCCAATGCAAATATTATGTTTGGACTAGATGTTGGACTTGGTTTGCCACTGATAGCCTACAATCCTTGATGTATGAGATAAAAAACGGAGCTATATTTGTAGCCGATGCTCATTATTGTGATATTAGACCAGAGCTTTTGGGGCTATTGTCTCAGATAGAGTCCGGACAAATTGCTACAACGCAGCTGTTCTTGATGGGTGATATATTTGATCTCCTCATCCCGCCAATCGCCCATACCGTGGCAGTAAATGTTGAATTGATAGAGCAGATAAATAGGTTGTCAAATAAAATCGAAATATTTTATTTTGAGGGTAACCATGATTTTTTGGTGGCTGATGTACTAAAAAATATTGTAGTTTTCCCAATGAAATCACAGCCAGCGTCATTTATGCTCAATGGCAAGCGTGCAATCTTGCTTCATGGTGACAAATTTGGCTCGCTCAGCTACTCTTTGTATTGTACGCTCGTCAGGAGTAGGGCTGTCTTGTTTGTTTTGAAATATCTTATGCTGGATTTTGCATATCCTGTATTTATCAAAAAAATCATATCCTCACTCAAAAAGAAGATGCTTTGTAGGCAATGGAGTGGTTTTGAAGAGTTTGCAAAGGCTAGAGTGGAGAGGTTTTTGGTGAATAACCCCTTTGATTACTTGATTGATGGGCATTTTCATCAGGGTACGAATTACACATTTGGCGATGTAAAATATAAAAATATTCATAGTTTTGCGTGTAGTAAAAGTTTTTTTCAAGTAGAATTTGCACAATCCGATGTAAATTTTTTGGAACGACGATTAGGAGAGTTAGATGTCTAAATCAGACAATATTTTGCTCGTAGGAACAAACGAGATGGAACTTGTGGATTTTCGTATCTGCAAGCAAGAGGGTGATAATGTATACGAGGGTATATATGGTGTAAATGTCGCAAAGGTCAGAGAGATAATAAATGTCCCAAAACTAACGGAACTTCCTGGTTCTCAAGAGTTTGTTGAGGGTATTTTTGACCTTAGGGGTGTTGTTATGCCTGTAGTCAACCTTGCCAAATGGATGGGAATAAAGATTCCTGAAATCAACACTATTAAACCGCGTGTTATTGTGACAGAGTTTAACAATATTCTGATAGGCTTTATAGTCCATGAGGCAAAAAGAATCAGACGAATCAACTGGAAAGATATAGAGCCAGCATCGTTTTCTGCTAGAGCTGGTGGCGCATTTGATAAGACAAAAATAACTGGTGTCACTAAAATCGAAAATGATGATGTGCTACTGATTCTTGACCTTGAGGCAATAGTCCAAGAGCTTGGACTGTTCGATGTTGATATGGGTGCAATAAGAGAGGAGAAATTCACTGGAACGGCTCTTATTTTGGATGACAGCTCTACTGCTAGAAAAATTGTCAAAGAGTCACTGATAAAAATGGGTCTTAGTGTAGTTGAGGCAAAAGATGGTGAAGATGGATTGCTCAAAATGGAATCCCTGTATGGTGAGTATGGTAGCGAGATTGCAAAAAATGTCAAAATTATTATATCAGATGTTGAAATGCCTAGAATGGATGGTTTCCATTTTGCGTCCAAAATCAAATCGGATGAAAGATTCCGTGATATTCCAGTTATATTCAACTCTTCTATATCAGATGATTTTTCAGATATAAGGGGCGAGCAAGCTGGTGGCGAAGCTTATCTCGTGAAATTTGACCCTGCTAAGTTTCATGATGAAGTAGTTAGGGTGCTGAAAAATCCTAAAAAAATACACACTATTTGATAATATCAGGAGAAAGCAATGGATGAATTACAAGAAATAATGCAAGACTTCTTGATAGAAGCCTTTGAGATGATTGAGCAGCTTGACCAAGACCTTGTAGAACTTGAACAAAGGCCGGACGATCTTGAGCTTCTAAACAGGATATTTAGGGTTGCG
>CAZNYV010000168.1:0-3226 GCA_964577355.1 uncultured Campylobacteraceae bacterium | reverse complement strand
TCTATGAGCAACTCCCTTGAACCGTCGATAAAATAGGTATTGTTAGACATAACCTTGATAACTCTAGCCGATACAGTTGTTGAAAATGTCTCAGCGCGGTTGTTTGTTCCAGAACCTGCAAAGCTACTGGTCGAGTTAGCCGTCAACCCCATATCCAGTAGCCCATTTGCCCTTTTTGCCAATGCAGTAACAGGCTGAGAGGCATTCCCTCCAGCACTCGCCAGCACTCCGCCCCCAAGCGCTTCAGTGCTTGTCTTGGAGAGAGCTTTTTTGCCAGAAGATGAGCTTGTGGCACTCTCTTTTATTGTTACCCTGACTATATCATTGACATTCATAGCCTTCCTATCGGAGAAGAGCGGTGCTTCGCCACTTCCGAACAAACTCCCCATACTAGGTGGTGGAGTCTCTGAATCTTTTGCCGCTATCTGCTCAACATATTTTGGTGGTTTCATCTCTATATCTGGATCCATAGGATGCCTGGAACAACCAGTCACAATCAGTATTAGCGGTATAAAAACTAGCACTTTAAACATATTCATTCGATTTACCTATATTTTTTGACAAGTTGTAGCAATTTTTATTCCGAAAGTGTTAGACTTCCATTGTGACTTCAACAAAAGATGATAATAATTAATGATTTTTCGCTCTATTTTTACAAATAGCACAGGCATCTTGACTTCGAGACTTCTTGGATTTGTACGAGACATGATGACCGCTAGTGTGCTTGGAGCATCTGTTTTTAGTGATATTTTTTTTATAGCATTCAAGATTCCAAACCTATTTCGTAATATTTTTGCAGAAGGTGCTTTTAGCCAATCATTCATCCCGTCATATGCTGCAAGCCACAACAAACCACTTTTTAGCGTATTAATATTTACTAGGCTTTTTGCACTTATCATACTTCTTTCGCTTTTTGTCACGCTATTTCAAGGCATGGTGTCAAATATTGTAGCCTTTGGCTACTCTGATGAAATCAAAAAAATATCTGCTCCCATTATCGCCATCAATTTCTACTATCTTGATTTGATATTTATCGTGACATTTTTGGGCGCTCTCCTCCAATACAAAAAACATTTTGCGACAACGGCATTTTCTACAGCACTGCTCAATGTCGCAATGATTGTCGCACTGATTATCGCAAAATATATGTACAAGCTTTCTGTAGTTTATGCCCTATCTTGGGGCGTGCTTGCTGGTGGAGCACTGCAGGCAGGTCTGCATATATTTTCAGCCAAAAAATTTGGTATCAATAGGCAATTGGTCGTAGGATGGGCTAGATTTTGGCGCAAAGACAAGAGTGCAGACGAATCAGCGAAGAAGTTTAACAACTCATTTTTACCATCTATCGCAGGAAGCTCTACCGCCCAAATTTCTGCTTTTATAGACACTTGGCTTGCAACATTTTTGGCAACTGGTGCCATTTCGTACCTCTACTATAAAAATCGTATCTTCCAACTTCCACTTGCAGTATTTGCCATAGCCACCTCAATGGCGCTATTTCCATCTATCGCAAAAGCTATAAATGAGGACAGAGAAGAAGAGGCATTCGAGACGCTTCGGAAAGGTTTTTGGTTTTTGGCTTTTATGCTCTTTGGCTTCACTATCGGCGGAATACTGCTATCAAAAGAGGTTATTTGGCTGATTTATGAGAGAGGTCATTTCCATCACAATGACACGATTGAAGTCTCGGTTGTTCTGTCAGCATATATGATTGGACTTATACCTTTTGGATTCTCAAAACTATTTTCACTCTGGCTCTACTCGCACCACCAGCAACTAAAAGCTGCCAAAATATCAGCATTTTCACTTATTTGCAATGCAATTATGAGTTTGATACTTATGCGATTTATGGGTGCGAGCGGTATTGCGCTATCTGGAAGCCTTACTGGATTGATTTTGTTTACACTGACAATCAGAGAGTTTGGTTTTGCAAAATTTAGACAGATTATTTTTGACAAAATGGCACTATACTTGGCTCTATTTTTGCTTTCAGAAGTAATTATTTTGCTGCTATTTAAAGGATACTTGATTGCAAATTTTTAACACCAAAACTGGCTTGAAAGAAGAGTTCAAACCTATTGGAGATAGCGTCAAAATCTATGTCTGCGGACCAACTGTATATGACAACGCACACTTAGGGCATGCTAGGAGCGCGCTTAGTTTTGACCTGCTCATCCGAGTACTGAGAGAGCTTGGACACAAAACAGTGTTTGCTAGAAATATTACCGATGTGGACGATAAAATTATCAAAAAAATGGCTGAAACGGGTAAGTCTCTAAGTGAAATAACAGAATTTTATTATGATAGCTATAGCTCTGATTTGTCAGCGATTGGCTGTTTGAAACCTGACATAGAGCCAAAAGCGACAGAAAATATACCAGCAATGATTGAGATGGTTGAAACACTACTAAGCAAAGGGTTTGCTTATAAAATCTCAAACGGTGATGTTTATTTTGATACGACAAAAGATGCTGGGTATCTTTCACTTTCGGGACGCAAAAGCGATGAAATGCAAAGCAGAATAGAGGGCGAAAACGAAAAAAAAGACTTGAGAGACTTTGTATTATGGAAAGCAAAGGCGGAAACAGACTCGCTTTGGTTTGATTCATCATTGGGGCAAGGACGACCAGGATGGCATCTCGAATGCTCCGCAATGATAAAAAAACACTTAGCATATGACGGCGAATTCCAGATAGATATACATGGCGGGGGTAGTGATTTGCTTTTCCCTCACCACGAAAATGAGTGTGCGCAAAGCAGATGTGCATATGGAGGCGAGCTTGCCAAAGTTTGGATGCACAACGGTTTTGTGACAATAAATAGTGAAAAGATGAGCAAGAGCCTAGGAAACGGATTTTCTCTGGGCGAAGCGATAACACTATTTGGTGGTGAATATGTCCGAAACTACTTGATACAAACACACTACAGGCAGAATTTCAACTTTTCCCATGACGATTTGATGTCCAGCAAAAAACGATTAGATAGAATATACAGGCTCAAAAAACGAGTGAACGACTCAGAAACTGGCGCCGTAGACGAAGGTTTCAGGGCTTCTGTACTCGAATCGCTTTCAAACGATTTGAATATATCCGAAGCATTTGCGATTCTTGAGGATTTTATTTCAAAATCAAATGAAAAACTTGATGCAAACCAAAAGGATAAAGCGCTAAAATCCACAGTTAAAGCCTCCTTGGAATTTATATCCTCGGTTCTTGGGCTTGGAGCT
>CAZNYV010000167.1:0-3228 GCA_964577355.1 uncultured Campylobacteraceae bacterium | reverse complement strand
AGAAACTAATAAATAAATAACAACTTTAGATATATTAAATTTTATAACAATATCATCTTATGCTTTATAATTGATGTTTTAAACAACTGGTTTTAAATATGAAGAATGTAATGATATTAATATATTTTTAGATTCTAAAGAATTCGTTCATGGAGGTATATCATCAGCATATAATAAAAGACATATTGAAGCTGATGAAAATAATTAAATAATTTATATTGATTATAATAGTTTATATCCATCTACTTATAGAAACTTTGCTTTATGTGATGGTGATTTTAGTTATGAAGAAAATACAGATTTAAATTATTGGAATATAAAAATTAAATAATATTAAAATAATTAATAATATGGTTATTATTTATTAGTAGATGTTGAATAATAATAATGTGAAAATAATTTATTAATTCCATCATTAGAATAATAAGGAATTCCTGAAGAAAATGAATTATCAACTTATAATAAAAACTTTATAGGAGTATGTATTTAATGTTATATTAATAATAAATAAATAATTAAAGAATGTTAATAACATTCAGCTTAATATTAATTAAAACCCTATAATAATAAAACTAAAAAATTAATGATGAGTTATAAAAATATTAAATAATAATGGTATTTCATTGAAAACTTATAATTCGCTTAAGAAAATGGAGCTAAAATTACAAAAATATATAGAATCGTTAAATTTCATTAATCATTATGGTTATAATCATATGCTGATAAATTAGTATAAGTAAGATAATAAGCTTCATTAAATAAAAATGATTTACTAGTTGATATTTCAAAAACTTAAATGAATACTGTATTTGGTAGATTAATAATGAATTATTTTGATAGAAGTGATTATAAGTTATTATCTATGTAAAATAATAATAATTAAAAATATTATCATAAATTTTAAAATAGTAATTTAGTAAAATCTATGAGTGTTATTAATAATAAAGATAAATAATAGTTATATATGATGGAAAAATATGCTTTGAATGTAAAACCAGAAAATAATTATATAGCTGGATCATAAATTTTAAGTTGTTCAAAATTATTAATAATGAAAGCTTTAAAAGAAATTGATAATTAATTTAAATAATATTAAATATAAATTACACCTGTATATTAAGATACTGATAGTTTAGTTTTATATTTATAATAATGTAAAAAAGAATAAATGTATGAAATTATATATAATAAATTATATAATCTATTCGATTTTTCAGCATATAAGAATAATAAATAACATATAATTTATGATATAGTTAGAAAATAATTAAATTTAAGTGATGATGATATTAAAAAATAATTTGAATAACATGAAAAAAGATTTGGATATTTCAAAGATGAACATCCTAATGGTATTAAGTCATTTACATCAATTGGATCTAAATAATATTAAATAATTGATTTTGATGGACATTATGATTAAAAATTTAAAGGTATTCCTAAAAATATAGTTAAAGAGTATGAAAAAGGATTATATTATTAAGTAATAACATAAATGAGTTTAAAATAAGAAAATTTTAATATGATTTAATCAAAAAATCACGATTTATATACAGTTAATACTACTAAAATATCATTATATGGATATTCTGATAAATTATTTATTCACGATAATGGAATTGACTGCAGTTTTTATTATGGAAAAGGATCAAATTAAATATAAGAACATGTTTAAATATAAGATAAAATTAAAGAGAAAACAGATATTTAATTAACTAATGATTATAAATTCGTTAAAGGTGTTAATTAATATTTAAATTTAAAACATGAAATAAATACAATAATCGACTTAAATAATTAATAATTAAATAAAGATACAGTAATAATTGATAGAAAAAGAATATTAATATAAGATTTAAATAAATAAATCATAAAATAAGATAATCATTAAATATAAAAATTAAGTAAAATATGTTAATAATTTAATAATTTAGAAAATATTAAAATAAATAGAAATTAAAGTATAATACTGGATTTTATTAATGAATACCATTAATTTAATATTTAAAATGTTAATAATTTAATAGATTCTGAAAATTAAAATATAAATGAAGTTTTAACTAGTGATGTTTAATATATTAAATTTGTTTTAAGAATGATAAATTTTAAATAAAATAAAGAAAAAGTTTAATAAATAGATGATATAATAGAAATTATTAATTAAATTTATACAGGTTTAAATTTATCATGTGAAGATATTTATATTTATAAAGATACCGAAAATTCGATATAAATGTATTTTAAACCATAATATAAATTTTTGTTAAAAGATGTTAAAGATATAATTGAATTAATATAATAAAAATGTTAAACTTTAGAATTAGATAACAGTATTTATAATACTTACGGATCATTATAAATAAAAAAATAATAAATAAGTGAATAATAAAAAATTAATTTATTATATACTTATACTGAAAAATGTATATAAGCACCTGTATTAAATAGAAATAAAATTATTTTAATGGAAAATACAAATATAAGAGTTAAAAAAACATTAGAAAAGTATATAAATAAATAAGATTTAAATATTAAATATAATAGATTACCATAAATAAAAGATAAATTAGATCAATTATATAATAAAAATTACGAAATTAAAATATAAAATAAAGAAATTGTGATATGTGGTAAATTATGTCCAATTTGTAATAAAGAACATTAAAAATATTATTAATAATACATTAATAATATAAATATAAAGAAATTTGAATAAAATATAAATGAAATATTAAAAATAACATTTGAATTTAATTTAAGCTGTATGTATAAAAATATAGAATAAAAATAAGAAATAATTTAAAAATATGAGGTTAATTATGTAAAAAACAAAATATTAGATTAAGATGATTAATTAAGTGATGATTGATAAAATTGAATTCAATATAAATCATTTTTTTTTATACATAATATAAATGTCTGAAATTAATTAAATAGAATAATAAATTTTGGAAATTGATAATAAAATAGAATAATCATTAATTAAATTAAATAATTTTAACAATATATAATATCAATATCATTAATTATTATATTAAAGAGAATAATTAAGATTATAATATTAATAATTATATTTTAATTTTATTTAACAAGAAATTCAATAAAAATGACTACGAAGTTATGAAAATTGATTATTAATATATTATAAATATATTATAAATTTTAAAACGTTAGTACTTATACACACCTGTTTTTTTACTATCAAAAACATAGAGTAAACAGTTAATA
>CAZNYV010000166.1:0-3280 GCA_964577355.1 uncultured Campylobacteraceae bacterium | reverse complement strand
TAATTATTATAAAGTAAAAGTACTTTATTAAATTTATTTATTTTAAATATTATAAGCTAATATAACATCTGAATTAACTGATTATTATAATTAATTATTAAATTAAGCATTATTATATAAATTTTATGAATATTATAATAAATTTGTTAATTATTAAATCGTGAATTATGTTAAAGTTTCTTATTTATTAGTTTAATTAAATGATAATAGAATATCTGTATTATCTGAAGAATTTGTTAAATTTAAATTATCACCTAATTATAAAGTATTTAATGTATTATTTATATTTAAAACAGAATTTTATAAATCATTTATAGTTTATAATGTATATTCAGAATTTATCATTATAACACCATTTGAAATTAATATTTAACATGTATTTAATTAAGGAGTTAAAGTATTATAATTTACAGGTAATAAAGAATATTTTAATAAATTTTAATTAGTTTAATCAATATTATTTTATAATGTTTACTAATTAGTATTTATATTAGATTATAAAGTTTATTGATTAGATGTTATTGTATTTTAAATAGATGGAATTGTATTTTAATTTATATTAGTTATACTTTATAAATTTAATTAAATATTATTATCTTATACTTATTATTTATTTTAAATTTAAATAATAGATGTTAAGTTATTATTTATATTTTATTATAAAGTATTATTTTAATTATTTTAATTTATTTTAAAATTTAATAAATCAATTATATCTTATATTATATAAGTACTATAAACTATTTATTATTTTGAATTAAAAAATAATATTAAATCAGAATTTGAATTTGATAATATTATTGATTAAGGAAAGAATGCTTGTTAAATTATATTTTGAATTTGTGATTATTATGTTTATATTTAACTTTCTTAAGTGTTATCAGTTGATTATTATTAACTATAATTATTCATACTTTTACCATTTTATTTTTACATCTTTATTTATATTATAAAAAAAAATATTTATCATATAGAGTCAGTTTTATTATTTATATATTTTTAATTTTCTTCTATCATTTGAATCACCAATTGTAAATATACCATATGTAAATAATATAATGTTAAGGAATATTTAATTATTTCCAGCAGCTATTAATCCAGCAGGAGTTAAAGTAAAATTAATGTTAAAATATTAATTAGTTAAATCAAATCCAACTGACGCATTAGAAGGATACATACTACCACTTACATCCTCATTACAATTTTATTCAAGAGAATGTAATTAACAAGTATCAGCACAAAATTAAAAGAAACATAATTTTTATTAATTAACTAAATTATAAAACCATTAATTCATTCCACTTTAATGAGGAAACATAGATATTAATTATTCTATTAAATCAACTGAATTTAATTTTAAATTAGAAGGATCAATATTAGAACCTAATTAATCAGAAATATACCAATCTTAACTTTATATATAAGTGGAATTATTTTAACCACTAAAATCAAATTAATGAGGATCATTACCGTTAGTTAAATAAAATAATAACATAAAAGGACTTTAATTTAATGATGAAATTTTAAATGATTAAGGATTTCCGTTTTAAATTTATCCTAAACTATATTATTACCATAATTAATTTTAAATCTTGTAATTTAATATTTTATATTCATATAAAGATTCACTTTAATTATTAGTTATTTAAAATGTATTTAATTATATTAAACTTTAAAATGTTATTAATTATTATTAATTAGCTGTTAAAGCTACTAAAGGACTTCCAGCTAAACCTATATTATTTTAAGCGTATTAAATTCTTATAAAATATTTAATATTGTTATCTAATCTACTAATAAATATAGATTTATTATTAAATAAAAATAAGTTAATTATAAATTTTTAACTTCCACCATTAGCTTATATAACAGTAGGAGTTATTCCATATCTATTTCCTAAATAACCACCTAACCAACCATTACAACTTGTAGAATCTAAGCTATTCATCTAACAAGCAAATTATATAATTTAAGGAGTTTAATAATATAATTCTTCATTACCAGCTATAAATTATATTCTTTAAAATATTAAAGATGGTAAGTTTTAAATTGTTATAGGAACTACGTTATTATTTACTAATGTTAAATGTAATTCTATATTTTATAAAAGTTAATTAGGATATAAATCACTTAATATTTAAAAATCTTAATATTATCCACTTGTTACACATGGATTAGGTTAAGATAATGAAGCTATTGGAGTTATTGTAAATTATCTTTAAATTACTTAATCATTAGGTATATCTTTAACATTAAAATTATATTAAATTCCACCTCTTTTTGGAAATAATTAAAAGTCAGTAAATTCAGTTTCTGTTTCATATCTTTAAAAAGATAAATCTTTAGTTAATTTTGATTATGCTTATTTTTCATAAAAATTATTTAAAGTTATAGAACTCATTTTTATTAATATATAAAAAAATATTTATATATATGTCATAAATCTAAACTTTGTAGTCAGTTATGTTTTTTAGGATCAAACCAAGGTATATAACCAGTATCTACTAAATATTCACTTAAAAATGTTGATGGTAATGATATTATATAAGATTATTATATATCTCTATTCAAATTACCAAATTTAAATTATTATTTATAAATAATATTAAATAATAAATGATATATATAACCACCACTTATTAATTCAGTTAATTATTAAATATTACTATCTGATAATACTCCACCTTATTATTTTTTATTATTATCTTTACCTAATCCACTATAAAATTATGTTACAAAATTACCTAAATATTAAGAAGTTATTTAAGATAAAAACACTGTTAAACTATCTGCTAAACACGCATTTATTTTTAATCCATCATTAAAAAAATCATATAATCCAACTCCTAAAGCTGAAATGAAACTAGTATTTATATAAAAATTTGTATCTGTCATTTTCATAATGTATAAAAAAATATAATAATAATAATAATAATAATTCATTTTTACTTTTTAATACTCTTAACATGTTTAACTTATATTTTATATATTTAAAAAGCTTTAATTACATTAACCATATTTGTAAATTAATTAAATACTAAAAATTAATAATCATGATTATTCTCTTAAACGAATTAATAAAAAGTTTAAAAATCTTCTTTTATACATAAAAATTCATAAATACTTTAAGCTATATATATATTAATTTTACTAAATATTAAATAATCAGTATTTGTTTTTATTATAGGTGATAATAATTATTTAACTGATTAACTTGAACATATAACCATTAAATTTAAATGTCTTGAAAATGTATATAATTATTATATTAATTTATTTC
>CAZNYV010000165.1:0-3291 GCA_964577355.1 uncultured Campylobacteraceae bacterium | reverse complement strand
CTTGGTGGCATAATACTTACTGGTTCAAAAAATTTCAACTTAGAATCTGCCATCAAGCCAAGTGCTGGTGCTATTTTTGATATGCCAATATCAGTTGTAACAAATCCACTTGACTTGATAAATGAGCTAAAACTAGACGGCTTTTACTTGATGGGTGCTGTGCTAAACGGTGATGGTTCAAAAAATTTACAAATTTCACAAAAAAAAGCACTCCTTCTCGGTAGTGAGGGTGAGGGTCTTTCAAATAGAGTCATAGAAAAACTAGACAAAAAAGTCACGATAGAGATGAAAAACAATTTCGACTCTCTCAATGTCGCTATTGCTGGTGCTATTTTAATTGATAGGATAAATGGATGAAAAAAAGTTTTGAAGATTTAAACACATTAAATCATGATGTTATTGTTCAGAAATCACACATTGCTCATAGTTCACTCGATGATGTAATCCAAAAAAGATTTGAGAAGTTCAACCCAGTCAAGGCAAAAGGAATAGCCAGTACGCTTGAAAATGAGTTTGATATCGATATGTCGTCTTGGCTGGCGGAATACAATGCTTTCCGAAGCTCGCAGGTCGAGACTATTTCAACTATCGATAAAATGGCACTTGAAGCGATTCAAGAAGCAAAGATTCCTAGAAAAAAAATGTTGACTATCGGCTTTGCTTCAGTTGTTGGTATTTTCTTGATATATTTGATAGCAAAAAGCAACCCTTTCTCTGGTCTGATCGGCGAACAAAATATTACTGAAGAGCAATTCAGAGCAGATATAAACAAAACCGAAGAAGCAAATGCCACAAACGCAATGCTAAATCAATCCGTAGACGCAAACGGTAGTGTACTACCTACAGTTGGAATACCAACCAATGAGCTAAATGCAACCAAAACTGATGCAAACAAAACTGTAGCACCAAAAGCCCCTGATGCTCAGCATCCTGTGGTAGTTTTGCCTCCAGTTGCACACCCAACGGCAGTTCAGCCACAGGCACAAACTGCCAAATTGCTTCTCGAAACACCAAAAAAACTATGGTACAAAGTTATCTATCTTGACAATAACAAGACAGAAGAGACGACGATCGAGCCTGGCAAACTAGAGCTAGATGGCACGAGGACGAAGATACTTATCATAGGTCACCAACAAAACAAAATAACATTTGGGCAGACGGTAATCGAGCCAAAAGCTGGAGCAAAAATCAGATACTTGGTAAAAGATAAAAAATTAACGCCGATTAGTGAAGCTGATGTCTTCAAACTTCAAGGCAAGCCAATGCCAACATCAAAATCAGAATTAGAAAGCAATTAATCAGGAGATAAATAGTGTTCGACGAAATAGAATTCAACAGAATAAAAAGACTTCCACCGTATGTATTTGCGGCAGTCAACGAGCTAAAAATGGAGCAAAGATACGCGGGTCGTGATGTCATCGACTTTAGTATGGGAAATCCAGATGGCGACACGCCAGAGCATATTGTAGACAAAGCAGTAGAAGTGCTCAAACGACCTAGAACGCACAGATATTCAGCATCAAAAGGTATTTTCAAACTCCGTGAAGCTATCTGCAAATGGTACAAGAGAAAATACGATGTAGACCTCGACCCAGAGAGCGAAGCTATCAGTACAATAGGCTCAAAAGAGGGATATGTGCATCTTGTTTTCGCTATCACTGACCCAGGTGATTTGGCTATCGTGCCAGACCCTAGCTACCCGATACACACTCACGCTATCGTGCTTTGCGGTGGGAATGTTCATCGTGTACCTCTGCATCCAGAGGATGGTGAGTTTTTTGACAAACTAGAAAAAGCCATCAAAGAGGCTTCACCAAAACCAAAATATGTCGTAGTAAACTTCCCAAACAACCCGACAACAGCGTGTGTTGAGCTTGATTTTTATGCCAAACTAGTCGCACTAGCCAAAAAAGAGAGATTTTATATCATCTCTGACATCGCGTATGCTGACATATCTTTTGGTGATTACAAAACACCATCAATCATGCAAATCGAAGGTGCAAAAGATGTCGCGGTAGAGACTTTCACACTATCCAAAAGCTACAATATGGCTGGCTGGAGAGTCGGTTTCGTCGTAGGCAACAAGAAGCTAGTAGGCGCACTAGCAAAAATCAAAAGCTACTTTGACTACGGTATGCACACAGCAATGCAAGTAGGAGCTATAGAGGCGCTCAACAATGGCGCGGACGATGTAGAAGCTATCAGACAACAATACGAAAAAAGAATGCATGTGCTTTGTGACACATTCACAGAGGCTGGCTGGTATGTCGAAAAGCCAAAAGCATCGATGTTTGCATGGGCAAAAATTCCAGAAAAACACCTGCATTTAGGCTCGCTAGAGTTCTCCAAGCTACTCCTCAGGGAAGCAGATGTCGCTGTCAGCCCAGGTATTGGTTTTGGACCTTATGGTGACCAATATGTGAGAATCGCATTTATCGAAAACGAAAAAAGAATCAGACAAGCAGCAAAAAATATAAAAGAATTTCTGAAAAAATAATAAACGAGGCTATATGAACGAACTAAAGATTGGCGTATTAGGACTTGGTGTCGTCGGTGGCGCCACAGTTCAAGCACTAAAAGATAACGAATCAATAATATCTGCGAGAGCAGGAAGGACTATCAGAGTTGTAAAAGGTGTCACAAAAGATATTGAGGCTGCCAAAAGCCTCGGTATCACAGTGAGTGACAATGTAGATGACATACTAAATGACCCAGAAATAGATGTTGTGGTAGAGCTTATGGGTGGAGTTGATTTCGCATACGCTTGTGTGAAAAAAGCTTTGCAAAATGGCAAATCAGTAGTCACTGCGAACAAAGCAATGCTAGCTTATCATAGAACAGAGCTAGAAGAGCTGGCAAAAAATCACCATTTCGGCTATGAGGCAAGTGTGGCTGGAGGTATTCCAGTTATTTACGCTCTCAGAGACGGTCTGCCAGCAAACCACATAATGAATATCAAAGGTATCATCAACGGTACTTGCAACTATATCTTGACACGAATGATGAAAGAGGGAGCTGGGTTCGAAGATGTCCTAGCAGATGCACAAAAGCTAGGCTACGCTGAGGCAAATCCTAGCGCAGATGTTGACGGATATGACTCTGCACACAAACTGCTGATACTCGCCTCCATAGCATACGGCATAGACGCAAAACCAGAAAACATCCTCATCGAAGGTATTAGAAGTATCGACGCAGAAGACATCGCTTTTGCCAAAGAGTACGGATATGTCATCAAACTGCTAGCAATCGCCAAAAAACGAAATGACGAAGAGGTAGAGCTACGAGTCCACC
>CAZNYV010000164.1:0-3298 GCA_964577355.1 uncultured Campylobacteraceae bacterium | reverse complement strand
AACCAGCTTCTCATATGGTTTTGATTGGTGCGATACTTGTCATAACTTCATTTCTAGTCTATGATGTTATCTGGCTAGCTGAAGATTTCTGTATCTATATCTGCCCTTACGCTAGAATCCAGTCTGTAATGTATGATACAAATACAGTTATGGAGGTCTATGACGAAAAAAGAGGTGGTGTTATTTATGATACCAATCATGACAAAATTGCAGACAAACCAGCTGAGGGTGACTGTATTGGTTGTATGGCATGTGTCAAAGTTTGCCCTACTCATATCGACATTAGAAAAGGGTTGCAACTAGAGTGTATCAACTGCCTAGAGTGTGCTGACGCTTGTGCTCCAATTATGGGCGCACTTGGCAAAGAAAACCTAATCAAATGGACAAGTTATCACCATATCGATACTGGCGAAAAAACAAAAGTATTTAGATTTAGAATACTTGCTTATATCGTGATGATGTGTATTGCTTTTGCTGGGCTACTATTCATGAGCTCTAAAAAAGAGTCTATGTTACTAAATGTCAATAGAACTTCTGAGCTGTATGCGGTCAAAGATGGTGGCAAAAGAATAGATAATATCTATACGATGCTTTTCCAAAATACCGACTCAAAAGCACATGATTTCTATTTTGAAGTAGTTGGAACACAAGATATTACAATATCAAGACCTATGGAGTCATTCACCCTTCAACCTGGTGGCAAAGCAAACAAAATAGTCGTTTTGACAACCGACAAACAACTTGCAAATGACGATAGAAAAGATACGCCACTACCAATTCAGGTAAAAGCTTTTGCAAAAGATGATAAAGAGAAAATATTTGTAATTAGAAAAACAATATTCTTCTACCCATCAACAGATGTTATAAAAGCAAAATCGGCTAACTAAAACCTACCGTACCCGTGTCGACCTTTTGGTCGGCACAATCTTCCAACCAAAAATCTCTCTACTTACTAAGTTTATTCAGGCTTTGAATTAATGCTGTGGCTTGCAGTTTTGCTGTCTGAAGCTCTACTACATCACCGACTGCCAATTTGTCAAGTGCTGTTCTTTTACCACCTTTGACTAACAACGGAAATGACTCGTGCTGCTATTTTGCGGATTGAGCTGTTCTAGTCTATTTGAGATTGCAACAAGCTCATTTGATTTTTTTGTTAGAATATTTTTTAGCTCAAACCTCAAGTTTTGCGCCGTCATATCGACTTCACCTCGACTTATTGCCAATTTTGTTTCATACGCTTGGTTCAGCCTTTGATGGAGCATTTTTGCCTCTTGAATCTTCAAAACCACTTGGTTTTTAGGAGATTTTGCATTTAGCATTTCGTTTGCATGCCCAAAAGCAACCACAGCCTTGCGCACTAGCTGTTGAGTTCTGGACAAAATAGTACTGCCAAGATCATCAAGCAACATTGCAAACTCATTCTTGTCAGGCAAAATCATCTCCATAGCAGCTGATGGCGTAGGTGCTCTAAGGTCTGCCGCAAAGTCGCTAATCAAATAATAAACCTAGTGTCCTATGGCTGAGATTATTGGTGTTGTGGCAGAATAAATCGCGTCAGCCACGATTTCTTCATTGAAAGCCCACAAATCTTCTATACTCCCACCACCTCTTGCCAACACGATACAGTCAAACCTCAAAGCATCTGCCAATTGGATATTTTTGACTACATTTTCCTTCGCACCCTCGCCTTGGACAAGTGTATTAAATAGCGTAAACTTAGTCAATTTCCATCTGTTTTCTGCAACTCGTTTCATATCCTGCAAAGCCGCACCAGTAGCAGATGTTATGAGCGCCACTCTTTGTGGAAACTTGGGAATAGCTCTTTTGAGCTCTGGTGCAAAATAGCCTTTGGATTCGAGTTTTTGTTTGAGTTGCTCAAAAGCCACCTTGAGCGAGCCGATACCTGCTGGTTCGAGATTTTCACACAATAGCTGATACTCACCTCTCGGAGTATATACGCTAAGACCGCAGGAGGCGATGATTTTCATACCGTTTTGTGGACGGAATTTGAGCTTTGCTGTATTGCCTTTGAACATTACACATCTGATATTGGAGTTTTCATCTTTGAGGGAAAAGTAAAAGTGCCCAGAGGTGTGGGCTGTGAAATTGGATATTTCGCCCTCAACCATAAGTGTCACAAAATGACTCTCCAAAAGAGCTTTGATTTGTGTATTTAGCTGAGAGACGCTAAGAGGAGTCATTCTTTTGTTATATTTTGCGAGCTATGACGAGGCTTGATATGCCAAAACTAAAGTCTCTAGCAAACTCTATCACAAAACCATTACTCTTGAGCATATCTTCGATTTGCGCTCTAGTTAGGAAATTTTCGATTGAGTCTGGAAGGTACTTGTATGCACCCATATTTCCACTAATGATACCGCCAAGCACTGGTAGAATATTTTTCACATACCACTGAGCGATTTTGTTTAGAGGGTTTTTTGACTCATCTTTGGTGAACTCAAGCATACAAAACACCCCACCTCGCCTGAGTATTCTAGCGAACTCTTTTACACCAGCTTCTTTATCAACCACATTTCTGAAGCCATAAGAGATGCTAACTATATCTGCGCATTTGTCATCAAGAGGAATAGCTTGCGCCATTCCGACTTTGAACTGTGCATCTGGAATTTTTTTCATAGCAAGGGATAGCATATTTTCAGCAGGGTCTATACCGATTTTGTTTGATATTTTGATGCCAATTTTGTCAGCTATTTTTTGCCAAAAAAGAAGCATGTCGCCAGTACCAGTAGCCATATCGACAATGTCGATAGCATCTGTACTCATAAGTGCAAAAGTCTTTTCGCACGCAAGCTTTCGCCAACTAATATCTGAGCCAAAGCTTAGCACCCTGTTTGCCGTGTCGTACGTCGGCGCGATGTCATTAAACATCGAAACTATTGTAGATTGTTTTTCATTCATAGGTGTGATTGTAGCAATAAATCGTTTAGCCGCCAGTGCTAGGTGCTGCTTCTGTTTGACACCTCATCCATCACGCTTGTTGCAGCTTTGAGTCTCTCTTTGTCGAAGTGAGTATAAATTCTGGAGGTGTTGATGTCAGCATGACCCAACGCTTCTTGCACAAGAATCAAGTCGTGATTTTGTTGATATAGCATCGTAGCAAATGTATGTCTGAGCATATGCGCACCGTTTTTTTCTTTTCTAATTCCTGCTGTTGTTAGGATTTTGTCCATAATATAGCTGACATACGGCTGCGATAGACCAACACCAGTTCTGGAGTAGAAGAGCAATGGGCTTTCGTGTTTTGACTCCATCCTGACTATTTCCTGCGAGTCTCGTA
>CAZNYV010000163.1:1113-3436 GCA_964577355.1 uncultured Campylobacteraceae bacterium | reverse complement strand
GGTTCAAATATTCTATCTATTATCTCCATAGGCACACCGCCAGCGTTGTCGTGAATCGATAGCTCTATTGTATCATTTGCTAAATCTTTTATATTTATTTCTATCGACGGTTTTTGTACAGTGCTATTTAGAAGCGCATCTTGTGCATTTGAGATGAGTATCAATAGTACCTGTTGCAACTCATTTTTATAGCCAAAGTAGTTATGTTCACTGATTGGATTGTAGTGCAGTTTTATACCTTTGCTTCTGAGAATTGGACTAATAATATAAACTGCATGTTGCACTGCAGTCTCAATGACAAATTCCTGCTTCTCTTTTTCAGGCTTAAAAAAGTTTCTAAAATCATCAATAGTATGTGACATATTTTGAATGGTTGACATAGTGTCATTTTTAAAAGCATCTATATTCTCTTCATTAAAATCTTTTAGTTTGAATGCTAGATGTGCGTCTTGGATGATTAAACCAAGAGCATTCAATGGCTGTCTCCATTGATGCGCTATGGCTCCAATCATTTCACCCATCATTGCCATTTTGGATTGTTGCAGGAGAAGTCGTTCTTGCTCTAGTCGTTTTGAAATCTCGCTTTCGACGAGCTCTTGCAGGTGCTCATTGGTCTCGATTAGCTTATTTTCTAGCTCTTTTTTTTCGGTTATGTCTTTTGTACTTATAAGAACTCTTCGCTTGTCTGGCATAAGTGAAATTGCCATATTTATGGTTATTCTTTTTCCGTCCTTTATGATGCAGGTTTTTTCAAAGTTTTTTACAAACCCGATTTCTGCAACTTTTAACATAACAGCTTTTGCCTTCTCCATATCTTCTGGAATGCTCAAAGCAATACATGAAGTCTCCAACAACTCTTTTTTTGTAAAGCCAGTCATCTCTAGGTAGGCATTATTGCAGTCTAAGAAGTTTGACTCCAAATCGAGCAGGGCAATTCCGTCTTTTGATATGTTGAACATAGTATTGGTTTCGTCGCGAGCTTTTATGATGTCTTTTTCATACCTAAAAAGCCTTGTGGCTATCATAACTGTCAGTACCAGATATAGAAGTATTATCACTCCGACAATACTTTCTATACGGGTAGCTATTGTCGAATAGGAAGCCTCGACATCATCAATATAAATCCCGCTCCCTACAATCCAGTTCCAGTCGTTGACTTTTTTGACATAAGATATTTTTGGATAATACATTGCAGTTATAGAGGCGTCTTTTGTCGGTTTTGGCCATCTGTATTCTACAAAACCGCTTCCATTGCTGTTGCATACTTTGGCAAAAGCTGTAAAGATACTTGGTTTATTCTCCAGTTTTATATATTTACCACTATCACCGTATTGAATCGCTACCGCGCAATTGAATTGTTTATCATTCATCACTCTATTTTCAAGCGATGGAATAGCTGGATGCATCAGCATAACTGGGTAAGGTATTGTGGAGTCGTTAATCCAAAAATAGTTCGAATTATCAAACCTGATTTGTCTTAGTGTATTGATAGCTTGGATTTTGGCATCTTCTTCTTTGAGCTTTCCGCTTTTGGCTAGATTTTGAAAGTGGAGTATAAGACTATATGCCGTGTCGACCATGTTTTTGACTTCATGCTTTTTGTCGCGAAGCATACTCTCCTGCAGTGTCGTCAAAAAATAGTAACTCACGCCAATTATAGCAATAGTTGCAACGGTCCCTAAGAATACAAATATATGCAGAGATAATGCTTTGGTTGTAAGGCTATCCGATGTGTTTTTATTCACCAGTATTGTTCTGTCCTTGTCAAAAATCACCTATATGCTCGTTTTGCGTGAGAGTCTGATTTGTCAGTAGAATCTGTTAGGTGGTGCTCAATAATATGCCTACAAAAACCACTCTCAAACTCTACCGCAGGTATTGGTTTTGAGAATAGATACCCTTGCACTTCATCACAGCCGTATGCCGATAGAGCATCCAATACTTCCGTGCTCTCTACGCCCTCTGCTATAGTGGTTAGGTTGAGGCTACCTGCCATCTGTACTACAGCTCTAACTATCGCTGCATTCTCGTGGTCATGCACCAAATCCATAATAAACGACTTGTCTATCTTTAGTTTGTCTACGGCAAACCTTTTGAGATAAGATAGCGATGAGTATCCAGTACCGAAATCGTCTATTGATAGTTTGATACCCAGTTCCTTTAACTGCCTTACGGTTTGGAGTACGGATTCTGTATTTTTGATAATAATCGACTCTGTTAGTTCCAATTCTAAATATTCTGCAGCAAGCCCTGATTCACTCAGTGCGGCTTTTACTGTCTGAAGCAGATTCCCTCTCTTGAATTGCATAGCTGATATGTTTAC
>CAZNYV010000163.1:0-1103 GCA_964577355.1 uncultured Campylobacteraceae bacterium | reverse complement strand
GGTAGCCAGCTTTTTGCCACTGTGCAGCTTGATTGCACACTTCTCTCAGCACCCAGCTTCCTATCTCGATTATCATTCCTCCTGATTCTGCAACAGGGATGAACTCTACTGGGGAGATATAACCCTTATCTGGATGCTTCCATCTGAGGAGTGCTTCCGCTCCCACAAGACTCTTGTCGGATATTTTGATTTGAGGCTGATAGTAGATTTCGAACTCTCCTCTCTCTAGTGCGTACCTTAGGTCGTTGAACAACTGCATATGATTGATACTCTCTATGCTGATGCTCTGAGTAAAAAAACAATAGCTATTCTTACCTATATTTTTTGCTTCGTACATTGCCATATCAGCTTTTTTGAGTAGCATATCAAATTCGTCACCGTCATCAGGGAGTAGGGCGATTCCGATTGATACGGTAATCACAAATACTTTTCCATCAATATAAAAAGGTGCTTTTAACTCTTTTGTTATTTTGTCAGCAACATTTACTACCGAATCAATCTCTACTATATCAGGTAGCAAAATCAAAAATTCATCTCCGCCCTGTCTGGTAACAGTGTCAGACTCTCTGACGCATTCCAGAAGTCTCTGCGCTACGAGTTTGAGTAGAGTATCACCAACGCTATGCCCCATCGTGTCATTGATGTTTTTGAAATTATCTAGGTCGGCAAATAGTATCGCTGCTTTTGTCTCTGTTCTTTTTGCTCTCGCCAACATCTGTGCAGCCCTGTCTTTTGCTAGCACTCTATTTGGCAGTCCTGTCAGATTGTCATAGAAGGCTAGATATTCCACCTCTTTTTCTGCTTCTCTGATGCGAGTTAGGTCTCTACCTACTGCAAGGACACTTTTAATACTTTTGTCGGAGTCGTATTCTGGCACTATTTTGATTTGGACTATTCTTGCTTTCTCATCACAAGAGTCTAGCTGTAGTTCAAACTCCTCCGCATGACCACCAATAAAAACCTGTTTTATCGCTTCTTCATAAGCCAGCACTTCTACTGTTTTTATGGTGGAGGATGGTTTTTGACCTATTATTTCTCCAGTTTGGCACATTCCAAAAGCATTTGCGTATGATTTATTCGCATATGTTGTTTTGCAGTTTATA
>CAZNYV010000162.1:0-3450 GCA_964577355.1 uncultured Campylobacteraceae bacterium | reverse complement strand
GTCTATAAAAACTCTTATCGATTTTTCACAGTTTTTGTAGCTGGTATTTGAGTCAATAGTACAATCTTCTTGTGCAAATAGAGTTGAAAAAACCAAAAGTGACAACAGCAAAATCCGAATCATTAAAAAAGCCTTTTGTATGTTATGGCAAGTATTTTAGCAAGTATCCCATATCTTGGATATTGACAAAAAGATTTATGCCTAGTTTTTTGCGGAAACGATAAATAATATTTTTTATAGACTCGTTGCCTCTTGTATCGTTTGGCCAAAGCGTGTATTCAATCATTTCATAAGTGATAACCTGCCCCTGATTGTGTACAAAAAGCTCAAGAAGCTCGATTTCGCTCCTGCTCAATTTTATTTTGACATTATTGACCGTGTCGTGCAGCTCTTTGCTGGAGGAGCTGTATTGCAATGATTCGGAGAGCCTGTAACTACTGATGTGTGTATCTTCCATTTTGATAATCATACTATTGAGGACAGCTATTAGCTCGTTATAATCAAAAGGCTTGACGAGATAATCGACTAGTCCTAGCTTGATGGCATTTAGAAGTTTGTCTTTGTCAGTGTAACTACTCATTATCACTATCGGAATGTTTTTGTTGCCAAGTCGTACGGTTCTGCAGAATTCGTACCCATCCATGATAGGCATCACATAATCAGTGATAATCATATCAATCCGATTTTTTTCGTATATATCTAGCGCTTCCTTGCCGTCTTTTGCTATGAATACTTGAGCAAAGAACAATTTCAAGATAGCTTCGAACTGCTTGGTCAAATCATCATCATCCTCTACAAGCAGCAGTGTAAGGTTTTTTAGAGCGCTCAGTTTTATTTCTGCCATTCAACCAATCTTTTTAATATTTGCCGTAATTTTATACTATAAAAGTCGTAAAGTAGTCGCATTGTTTCTTTTTTTATACGAGAACTTTGCGATTTCTTTTTTTTACAATACGCGTAATATATTTTAAAGAAACATAAAAGGACTTTAATGAAGCCTTACGCTGGTAAAAACACAACAATTCCCACAACACCTATCATTTCAAACTCCAACATTAGCACTAGCAGTAACAGATGAGAAGAGTAGTATTATTAGCCGCATCAACAGCTGTATGCTTCGCCGCTCCAGACGCTGGAACGATTCTCCAAGACATCGAAAAACAACACACAAAACCCTCGCAAAAACAATCCGCTCCGTCCATAAAACAACAGGCACAGCCTCGGGCATCTAGTGAAGCAGGTGTAAAAATACTGGTAAAATCATTTAAACTCAGCGGAAACACTCTAGTCACGACACAGGAGCTTCAGGGCGCATTGTCGGCGTTTGCAGGCAAAGGTCTTGATTTCAATGAGCTACAAAGCGCGGCTACTGCCATAGCTGACTACTACCGTCAAAAAGGCTACACGGCTAGGGCATTTCTACCACCCCAAGAGGTGACAGACGGTGCTGTGGAAATCGTGATACTAGAGGGCAAGCTGAGTGGCATCGAGATAGAGTCGCAAGCTAGCAAGAGACTAAAGCCATATATAGCGAGACGGACTATCGAGAGTTCTCAGCCTGTAGGTGAAGTACTGTCGATGGCAAAGCTAGAGCGAGGGGTGCTGCTTGTAAATGACAATCCTGGCATCGTAGCTACAAGCTCACTTGAAGCTGGTGATAGCGCTGGTGATAGCGTGCTGAAGCTCAAAATCCAAGACAGTACATATATAGACTCGAGTCTTATTGTGACCAATACTGGCTCAAGGAGTACGGGCACCAACCAAGTCAGCTTGTCGAGCGGTATCAATAGTCCACTATCTATAGGTGACCAAATTGTACTACAAGGGATGGCTACAAAAGGTATTCGGTATGCCAAGGTCGGCTACTCGCTTCCTGTAGGATATGATGGTATCAGAATGGGCGCAAACGCTAGCAAGATGGAATACAGACTAGTCGATTCGTTTGCCTCGCTCAACTCAGACGGTACGGCGGCGACAGTAGGTATGAACGCAAGCTACGCCATCACCAGAAGCAGAACGACAAATACTGCGCTAAATATCACACTTGACAAAAAAGAGTACAAAAACTACTCCAACAACACAGAGACATCCAACAAAAAAGTGACAGTAGCAAACGCCTCTATTACATACACAAACTACACCCAAGCAGGACAGTGGCAAGCGAGCGCCGGTCTGACTCGCGGCGTGCTGGATTTGAGCGCAAATGCCACAGACTTGGCAAGCGACCGCACAGCTGCACAAACAAATGGCAACTACGAAAAACTCTCCTACGGTATCACCAATTATCAAACCATCGCCCCTAGCCTAGATATGACCATAAGCATCACGGGTCAGCAAGCACTCCACAACCTAGACTCCAGTGAGAAGCTCTATCTCGGTGGCTCAAGTGCCGTCAGGGCATACCCTGGAAGCGAAGCTGGAGGCGATAGTGGCTATATCACGAGCATAGAATTTAGGTATAGCATGGGCAATAGCTATATCGCGCCATTTTATGACTACGGCAGAATCACACAGCACTACAAGCTATATAGTGGCTGGCAAGGTACTAGCGATACACCAAACGGCTACTCTCTGAGCGGCAAGGGTGTGAGTGTGGGCTACTCGAAGGGCTCACTAAGCCTAAAAGCAACACTAGCATGGAGAGATGGCAACAATCCAAATATGCAATCAAACGGCACAGACAACGACGGCACCAAAGATACGCCTAGACTCTGGTTGCAACTAGTGAAAGGATTTTAATTATGAAATGGTATCAAGACTACTCTAGTATTTTTAAGATTCTATCCAAAGGCAGAGTCGCACTCGTCATCTCTGCATGTGCCACAAGCATAATAGCAGCCACTCCAGCCGACAACGCCCTGCCGACAAATCCGAGCATAGTAAATGGTCAAATCAATATAAATACAAATCAAGCCAAGATGACAGTCAATCAGGCTAGCGACAAGGGTATCATCAACTGGGGAAGCTTCAATATCGGTCGCGACGCTAGTGTGCAGTTCGTCCAGCCAAATGCAAACGCCAGCACTCTCAACCGTGTGGTAGGTGGTGAGATGAGCCAAATCATGGGAAATCTAAGCGCCAACGGTCAAGTCATCCTCATAAATCCAAATGGCGTGATATTTGGAGCGGGCAGTCGCGCAGATGTTGGTGGTTTGGTGGCAAGTACCATGAATCTAACAGATACCAACTACCAAGACGGCACATACAAATTCACTCGAGATGGCGCAAATGGCACTATCACGAACCAAGGCATTCTGAGCGCCTCCAAATATATCGCACTCGTAGCTCCAGAAGTACAAAATGAAGGTGTAGTGACAGCTGGCACAAAAGGCACAGTGGCATTTGGCGCTGGTGAATCTGTCACGCTGGATTTTGCGGGTGATGGTCTCATAGGTATGAGTGTGGATGCGGCTACGATGGATACGCTCATAGCCAATAAAAACATAGTCC
>CAZNYV010000161.1:0-3456 GCA_964577355.1 uncultured Campylobacteraceae bacterium | reverse complement strand
CATAGACGCAAACTGGCATACTTTTTCGAGCTTTTTGCACTTTTTGATGAAAAAAACCTAGACCCAAGAGCTATTTTTTGGCGACATGATATAGCGCAGAGTGACTTGCTCTCTGAGGCAAAAGCTCTTGTTGCGCTCATATCTCCACAGCTCGTGACCGACAGAGAGATTGGGCTGTTTGCCTTTGAGACCATAGAAGAGTTGACCAAAAAAAAGATTTTTTCACACCAACATCTAAACGACCACACTTGGCTCAAAAAAAAGCAGTTTTCACCAGAGCAAGATGCAGCCTTTGAAGCACTAAAAGAGCTTATCAAAAAACACTTTTGGCATATGGAAAATATCTATGCAGATACGATAATCACACTGTTTGATAGCTACAAAAACGCAAAACATAAATGGCTGAACCGAGACGGCAAGCTATCGTTTTCGGATGTTAGTATCAGCGTCCATAGACTTTTGTGCTCTGATGATGCGCTTGATACGGATTTTCTGTATTTTAGACTAGACAGCAAGATAAATCACATATTGATAGATGAGTTCCAAGACACAAGCCTCCTGCAGTACGAAATCATAAAGCCACTTATCGACGAAGTCTCGTCTGGTGTTGGGCAGAGTGAATTTGCATCGTTTTTCTTTGTTGGGGATGTCAAGCAATCTATCTATCGTTTCCGAGGAGGTTTCAGTCAGCTGTTTGACTTTGTGGCGAGAGAATTGGAGCCAAACGGGCTGGTTGTCGAGAAGCTAAATACAAACTATCGAAGCGACAAAAATATAGTGGAGTTCGCAAACACTATATTTCAAGGTGTACTTCCATCGTATGAGAGACAAGAGCCAGCGGTCAGTGCTGAGGATGGATTTGTAGAAGTTTCAGTAGCGTCCAATGCAATAGCTGATGACGAAGACGCACCAAATACGCTTATCGTTAGTGTCCTAGAAAAGATAGATTTGCTTGTCAAAAATGGTGCAGCAACCGATGACATAGCTGT
This sequence comes from uncultured Campylobacteraceae bacterium, assembly GCA_964577355.1. Classification (GTDB taxonomy): domain Bacteria; phylum Campylobacterota; class Campylobacteria; order Campylobacterales; family UBA6016; genus CAZNYV01. The sequence goes on along the minus strand of CAZNYV010000161.1, from coordinate 2,467 downwards.
ATTGACACCAACAAATGCCGACTCCATTGCAGTTGTAGAGGCCATTAGAGAGCAGGCAAAATACCGTGCCACCCAAGAAGTGAGCGCAAAGGTGGTAGAGCAAAGAGAGCCAAAAGCCATCATCAACTATCTGAAATATTGTTTATTCGGCGATGATATTTTTAGGGAGATATTTTTTGCGCATTGCGGTATAGACGCTTTTGGTGATGTCAAAAAGCTAGATACAACACTCACACCAACAAATGCCGTCTATGAAGCCATGTGTTCTTTTGGACTGTACAGCGCAGATGCTCTCAAACTACTAGAAATCGCTAGCGAATACGATGATTTGTATGACTTTTTGAACACAATAGAGAAAAGCAGTGCCAAAACTCCTAGTGGTAAAAGTAGTGGAATCAGGGTGCTGACTGTTCACAAGTCAAAAGGGTTGGAGTTTAAATATGTTATCTGCATGGATAGACTTGCAAGCAAAGGGCAGGGTGGTGACGATGTTCTTTTTGGATTTGATGGACTCAATATCGACAGGGCATTTTTTAGATTTTCTGGACGAGAAAACTTCGATAATGAGTACGCAAGCAAGCTAGAAGCTGAAAAGAAGCTAGAACAGCTAGATAGGCTAAATATGCTCTATGTGGCGTTTACAAGGGCTGAAAAAGCGATGTTTATAATAAAAAAACCAACAAATATTCTCAAAAGTGGTGAGGCTGGGGCGTATACTGGTATTTTTGATTTGGAAGGGCTGGATAGCACTTGTATTGGCGAGCTGGTTGTTTCTGAGGCAAAAACTATAGAGCCTGAAATTGCGCATGAGATAGAGTTCGAAGCTAGAAGCCATGGCAGGCAAAAGATAGACGAAACAAAAGATGATAGTGCAAAAGATTATGCAAAAATAGAGCTAGGCTTGGCGCTTCATAGCGTGCTTGAGATGATTGATTTTGATGACATCGATGGCAGTTTTGAGAGTGCCTTGGCTACATCTAGGTATAGATATGATAAGGCTTCAAGCCAGTATGAATCCATAGTGCAAATGTCTAAAAAGGCTTGCGATTTGCTCGTCAATGACTACTTGAAAGACGGCTATAATGTGTATAAAGAGTGCTCTTTTGTTCATCAAGGCAAATTCCGCAGGATGGATTTGCTGCTTATTGGTAAAAATAGTGCCGTGGTTATTGACTACAAGAGCTCATCGGAAGTCACATCGAGTCATGCAAAGCAAGTGCAAGAATATGCAATAGCAGTAAAAGATATTACAAACATTGATACCAAAGCTGTTGTCTTGCCACTTGGTGCTTTGTAGCTGGGCGCTGTCAAGCCAAATTGTGTAAAATACGGAAATCAAATTTGAGCATCAAGGGAATGGACGAGATATGGCTTATACTCCTAGTGAAATAGAAAAAAAATGGCAAGACAAATGGACACAAACAGAGGCTTTTGAACCCTCAAATGACTTTTTAAAACCAAAAAAATACATCCTCAGTATGTTTCCCTATCCAAGTGGCAGAATCCACATGGGGCATGTGCGAAACTATACTATCGGTGATGCTTTTGCGCGTTATTATCGCAAAGCTGGATTCAATGTACTTCATCCTATAGGCTGGGATGCTTTTGGGCTTCCAGCAGAAAACGCTGCCATCAAGAACAAAGTTCATCCAAAAAAATGGACTTACGAAAACATAGACTACATGAGAAAAGAGCTCTCGTCTCTAGGGCTCAGCTTTAGCAAAAAACGAGATGCAGCTACTTGTGACGAAATTTATACCAAATATGAGCAAGAGTTTTTTATTGATATGTGGAACAAAGGGCTGATTTATCAAAAAACAGGTCTGCTTAATTGGTGCCCACATGACATGACAGTGCTTGCAAACGAGCAGGTAGAAGATGGCAAATGCTGGAGATGCGGAACAGAAGTGGTTATGCGAGAAATGAATCAATATTACATAGCTATTACAAAATATGCCTCTGAATTACTAAGTGAAATCAAGAACTTGGAGAGCGGTTGGCCAAAACAAGTGCTCACAATGCAAGAAAACTGGATTGGTGAGAGTTTCGGACTCGAGTTTGATTTGAAGCTTACAGATGAAGCGCAAACAGTTTTGGGGCAAGCTTATGATAGTTTTGGAGTTTTTACGACTAGAGCTGACACTATCTATGGTGTGACATATTGTGCATTGGCGCCAGAGCACGAAATTGTCAGATATATGCTCAAAAATGGCTTGCTAGATGAGCAAAAAGCCAAACTAGCTACGGAACTTCAAAAAGTCCCAGCTAGAGATAGGGCGATGGCACCAAAAAATGGTTTTGACACAGGGCTGAGGGCTATTCATCCATTGACTGGCGATGAGATACCAGTATGGGTGGCAAACTTCGTCATTACCGACTACGGCAGTGGCGCAGTTATGAGCGTGCCTGCGCATGATGATAGGGATTATGAGTTTGCTAGCTAATTTGATTTGCCTGTCAAATATGT
>CAZNYV010000160.1:0-3477 GCA_964577355.1 uncultured Campylobacteraceae bacterium | reverse complement strand
ACTGGAATTTTTCTATATGACAAACTCAAGCTAAAAGAATTGGAGCTGCTTGACGAAACCTACAGTGGGGATGCCGTCAAGATAGTCTCTATTGACTCAACAGGTGCAATCATAGAGTGTTCAATCGGCAGAATAAAAATACAAAAGGTACAGCCAGAGTCCAAAAATGAAATGGACATAGCTAGTTATCTTAGAGGTAAAAGGCTCTCAGTTGGAGATTCTCTACTTTGACGAACTAGGCTCAACTCAAAAATACCTAATCGAAGAGATACGCTCTGGTAGGAAAAATGCTCCGCTCTGTGTTGTCGCAAAAAAACAAACAGATGGCATAGGCTCAAGGGAGAACAAATGGGAAGGGTTTGATAATAATCTATTTTTCTCTTTTGCCATGAGACTTGACTCTCTCACATCTGATCTACCAAAACAATCAATCTGTATCTATCTACTTTATATATTCAAAGAGTGTCTAAAAGCCTATGGCTCTGAAGTAAAAATTAAATGGCCGAATGATTTGTACCTTCATAACAAAAAGATATGTGGCGCAATGACAAATATTCTCAAAGATACAATAGTATGTGGCATAGGACTAAACACGGATAATTCATCACAAACCTACGGTAATATCGATGTTCCAATAGATAAAATAGCTTTGCTATCCGACTACTTCGATATGCTAGAAAAAGCTCCGAGCTGGGGGGTGATTTTTAGCAAATATGAAGTAGAATTCTCCTCCCAAAAGGAAGTTTATTTTGGTGATTTTGTAAATCAAGGTCAGAGTGTCAAGTTAGACTATGACGGCTCTTTGATTATTGATGGGAAAAAGGTATTTGGCGCAAGATGAGTGAAATAATAGCTATAGCAAATCAGAAGGGTGGAGTTGGCAAAACTACTACCGCAGTAAATCTAGCCGCTTCTTTGGCAGTTGCCGAAAAAAAAGTACTTCTTATAGACGCTGACCCACAAGCAAACGCCACTACCAACCTAGGCAGAAGACGAAATAGCTATGAATACAATATATACCACGCTTTTATCGGAGCAAAAAAACTCTCTGAAATAATACTAGAAACAAATCTACCAATGCTTCATCTAGCACCATCGAACATTGGTCTTGTTGGTATAGAAAAAGAGCTTCACGATGTTGAAAACTCACAGATGGTACTCAAAAAAATACTCGAAGAGGTAGCTGACAAATACGATTATATTATTATCGATTCACCACCAGCACTTGGTGCAATCACAGTCAATGTCCTATCAGCTTCAAATTCACTGATAATACCTATTCAGTGTGAATTTTTTGCACTTGAAGGTCTAGCTCAACTACTAGAAACCGTCAAGATTGTCCAAAAAAATTTCAATCCAAAATTGAAAATAAAAGGGTTCTTGCCAACAATGTACAACCCTCAAACAAATCTAGCAAAACAAGTATTTACAGAGTTAAAAACTCATTTCACTGACAAACTATTTAAAATTCCGGTCAAGAATGACCAAGACGAAATGTATGTAGCAATCCCTAGAAATATCAGACTCGCAGAATCACCAAGTTTTGGCAAACCAATAATCCTATATGACGCAAAATCATCTGGCTCAGTCGCATATCAAGATTTGGCATACTGTCTACTTGGAGAGATGAGTGTCTAAAATGGCACTAGGTAGAGGCCTAGGAGCTATATTAGAAGAGGTTGAATCAGCTTATGTTGGAAACATACAAGGTTCGAAAGACCTTGTAAAAGAGATAAGACTAGACGAGATTATTGTAAATCCATTTCAGCCAAGAAAAGTTTTTGATACTGAATCAATCATAGAACTGAGCGAATCGATACAAAGACACGGCTTGCTTCAACCAGTATTGGTTATCAAAAATGGTGATGGCTATATGCTTATTGCTGGCGAGAGAAGACTTAGAGCCGTTAGACATAGTGGCGCCAAAACAATCAGAGCTATCATAGCCGACCTAGACAGAAGCAAAATTCGCGAACTCGCACTCATAGAAAATATTCAACGAGAAAACCTAAACCCAATAGAGCTAGCTCATAGTCTAAAAGAGCTTATTGAAGAGCATGGGATTACACACGAAGAGTTATCTGACATAGTCAAAAAAAGCAGAAGCTATGTAACAAACTCACTTAGGCTTCTAAATCTATCTTCATTTGCTCAGGATCAAGTTTCAAATGGCAAGATTACTTATGGGCACGCAAAAATTTTAGTTGGACTAAGTGAAAGTGACCAAAAAAAGATGGTAAACACAATTATTGGTCAAAAATTGAGTGTTAGAGAGATTGAAGAGATAGTCTCTAAGTTTAAAAACAGCTCGACAGATAATAAAAAGCCAAAAGAAATAGAGAGCAGCAGGCTAGAACTGACAAAACTATGCGAATCTATTGAGAAGAAATGTGGCATTAGCGTAAAAAATAATAAAAATACAATAACAATAAAATTCGACAATCAAAAAGAAGTAGATAGTTTTCTTAAAGCTATAAAATGAATAAATTTATCTTTATCATCATTAAATTCAGACTATCTACGGTAGAATTTGACCCTAATCTAAAGGAGTTGCCTTAATGTTAGATATTCAGTTATCCCTACTAATATTTGAAATAGCGGTATTTTTAATACTAATTGCTGTTTTAAATAAAATGTTTTTTTCCCCAGTCTTAAAGTTTATGGATTCTAGAGAAGAAACCCTAAGCAAAGAGGTCGGCAGTGTCGATTCAATTGCAAAAGAGTTGGAAGATTTAGAAACCGAAGCAACCAACATACTAGTCGCAGCCAAGGCAAGATCTTCGGCAACTAGAGGTGAGGTTATATCTGCTGCAAAGTCTGAAGCAGAAAATATTATTAAAGATGCAAAAGTAGCCTCAGCGGCAGCTTTGCAAGCCTTTAAAAAAGAGCTTGATAGCGAGAAAGAGAATCTAGGAACGACTATTATGTCGAATTCTAGCGTCTACAAAGAAGCTATTAAAAACTCAATTACAAGGTGAGAGGTGGTCAAATGAGACTTTTTATTGTAGCGTTCTTGTTTATGTTGTCAGCCACTGGTCTTTTTGCAAATGGTGCTGGACATAGTGAAACTGACATAATTCAAAGAACAGTAAACTTTTTGATTTTTGCAGCATTGGTATACTACCTACTTGCCGACAAATTGAAAGCATACTTTGTTAGCAGAAGCGAAGCAATTGCAAAATCCTTTAATGATGTTGAAGAAAAAATCAGAGCATCAAAACAAGCGATAGAAAATGCAAAAGTTAAGCGAGACGAGGCAAAAAGATTGGCCGATGAACTATTGGTAGCTTCAAATATAGATGCGAAACATCAAGCTGAAAGAATTGTTGAAAATGCGAGACTTGATGCAAAATCAATACATAAACAAGTATTTTTTTCATGTTATACCTTTAATAAATAAGAAATTTGTTCTTTACTTTTCCTTTATTGCCATCAATGGAATAGAAATAAACTCCGGTGCTTAGAAATCCATGAGGA
>CAZNYV010000159.1:0-3483 GCA_964577355.1 uncultured Campylobacteraceae bacterium | reverse complement strand
CGGGATAGCCTTAGGGCTATTGTTGAGGGGATGAAGTAGTGGCGACAATAGATGATGTGTATACCCTGCTACAGAGTGTAAATAGCAAGGTGGATACGATGCAGAGTGATCTGACCAGCATCAAGACCCAGCAAGAGATAGACTCGCCGATACTAGCTGACATCAAGACTACAGTAGACTATGCACAGACCCTCGTCATTTCGCTACGAAGCGACATCGAACATAATACAGGACTGACGAGCAATACAGACAGCAAATCATCAACTATATTATTTGAACTCAGAAAGCGTAGGTAGTCTGCGCCAGCGAAAAAATATCAGAAACTAATTACCCCCTTTTCTGTAATTCTGCGAGGTGGTATCCTTTGACCAAAAAATGAGGATACCACAATGGCAGTACTACAGATAGAAGACAATCACTTCTCCCCTCAGATAGCAGCTCTAGCGATGCCTAGCGATAAGGACAATGGTTTTTCAGCACTAGGTGATGCACTCACTAGCTGGGGCAAGAATTACAATGCAAATCAACTATTTGACCTGCAAAAAACCCAAGCCCAGACCAACATAGACAAAGCCAACCTAGATATGCAAGCGCAGCAACAATCGATGGACTTTAGTACCCAATACAATCCGCTCAAGATACGAGCTGCGACGATAGAAGCAGATGCAAAAGACAAAGACTATCATGACGCACTAGCCAAAGACTGGGTCAGGGGTGTATTCGCTCATGCGCCAGACAGCAAGACTGCAGCACAGTGGGCGCAAGACTTCAACAATGAGCATGGCGCAGGTGGATACGAGTACACGACACCAGATGGCAGAAATACGCTCACAATAGATAATGGTCATGTAGCATCTGTCTTAAATGAGATGAGAGGCACAGAAGCCAAACTAGCGCAAGAAAAAGCACAGACAAACAAAGCAAACGCAGATGCAAATGAAGCATCCGCTAAGGCTGGATACTATAGACAAGCAGGTATTGCCAAAGCCAATCCAACACAAAAACCAATCTCAATAGCAAGCATGGGGAAAATAGCAAGCGAAGCAAGTCGAGCATCAGTAGCAGCAAATGCCTTCGATGGGCTTCTCAATAACTATGATGACAGCAGAGTAGGCTGGTATGACAATATGCTAGACAGTGCCAAAAATGCAGTTGGAGTCAATACTGAAGATGGGACAGCAAATGCCCTCATAAAGCAAAATCTAACCTCTCTAGTAGGTGCAGCAAAAGACCTTATAGATCTAAAAGGTCAAGACTCAAAAGCGAAATTAGCTCTAGTGGATGCGATGACACCAAATATGACCGACACCGAAAATGAGTTCAAAGCGAAGACGAGGTCACTGTACAAATTTATAAATGATTCTTACGAAAGTAAACTCAAAACTTACGACCCTAATAACGCTACTCCAGAGCAATATGCAGCATGGGCTGGGAATATAGCGGCACTGCAAGCGATAAAACCGAAGCTGGATAAATTTGCAAATCAAACTAAGGAAAAACCAAAGCCACAGCTGATAGATATAGGCATAAGCAGCGATGGCACTAACATCACCTTGGACTATGGCTCATACCAAAAACTAGTAGGTGGTAAATAATGCTCAGTGAAGAAGAATTCAACAAGCTAGATAGTACACAAAAAAGCCTACTATTTGACGGGCTAAATGGCAAACATTTAGATGAGAGTAGCTGGGGTGTGCTGCCAGACTCTGCTAGACAAGATATCCTGACAAAACTATCAACTCCAAAAACAGATGATATACAGATAGGCACAGCTAGTGTCACATATCATAAGCCACAAGATATGAGCGTATGGCGAGGTGATGGGGCTACTGTACCAGCAGGTACAGAGGCAAAATATAATATATCTGCAGTAGGAGACGCGCCAGAGCTGTTCAAATCCGCTCCTGATAGTGTCAAAGCAGATGCCGCGAGTGGGCTAGTCAACCAAGCTATAGAAAAAGACAATACCCCTCCAGTAGATGCAAATATATTTGCAAAAGCAATGGGTCATGTCAACGGAATATTGCAAAAATTTGGCTTTGCAGCAGATAACCCACTGCATCCAAGCTCAAACGATATAGCAGACACAGCCAAAGAGAGCGAAAACCCAGCAATCAGCCAAAATCCAGAACTGACCAAAAAGCTAGACCAGCTAAAAAGCGGCTTCAGTGATGACGACCTTATAACGGCAAAGAAGATAGATAACCCAAGCAGACAAAAAATGTATGATGAGTTTATCACACACTCTGAGACACCGACATATACCCCAGAAGACCTCCAGAGATATAGCGATAATATTCACCAAGCACTAGATGGTAGATATGACATCAAGCTAATGAAAGATGCCAATGGGCATATAGTCCCGACAGCTAGACTGGCAGGTGATACTAGTGCAGAATATGAGCCGCTGGAGGGTAAGGGGTTGTGGCAAGACCTAAAGACTTCCTTTGTGGCATCACTACCAATAGCAGGCGCACAGACAGCATCTGGTATGGCTATGGAGAAATACGCAGAACCTACAGCAGAGGCACTAGCAGCACTTCCTAGTGTCTGGGGCAAGATAGCTTCGACAGCACTCAGGGGCGCAGCATTTGGAGCAGGTGCTTATCTAGCGACACCAGCAGGCGTGGCATACAAGGACGCTACAAATGGAGCTACTTGGAACAGCACGGACTTTGCCAGAGAGACCGCTAGAGAGCAATCTGATAGCGTATTGGCTGATACAGCAGTGGGTGGAGCCGCGACAGTTTATCAAGCAGTAAAACCGATAATCCCAAGCGTAGCAGAAGCCCTAGGCAAGTTTGGTCAATGGAGCGCAGGTAGGCTCGTAGATGGCAATTCACCATCGATTGATAACACTTTTGGCAAGTATGGTATTGACAAAGCAGAAGTAGAAAGTGCAAGAAGTGATAGAGCTAGATTCCAAGAGGTGGAGTCATCACCCCCTATGTTTGAAACTCCAGAATTTATGCAGAAAATACCACTAGTAAACAAGATAGTAGATGCGATAGGAAATCTAAAAGCCCCTTGGATAGATGCCAAGAGAGCGGATGCACTAGATACTGCTATGGCGTCGCAAAAGCTACATGGCGAGATAGTCAGAGCAGCTGAAGAGTTCCCTACCAAGTCTCGTGTATTCGCAGATAATGTAGAGATGATGGATCACTCTATCATGTCAGAGCTAGAGCCAATGCTAAATGACTCACTGGAGATACGAACAAAAAATGAGTTGACCAGATATACCAAGGATATATATACCAACTACGGTGCTATGAAAGATACATGGTCGTATATATTTCCTGAAGAGCTAAACATCAAAGCGATAAGCGGACTAGAAAACGAGATGGCAGCTCTCAAGCAAAGCATATCCACTAGAGACCAAGCAGGTGCTGCACAGATAGAAAAGATAATAGCTACGCTAGACAATGGTAACAATATAAACGACCTGATATCGCTTAGACAAGATATCAATTATCTACTATC
>CAZNYV010000158.1:0-3553 GCA_964577355.1 uncultured Campylobacteraceae bacterium | reverse complement strand
AACAAGCGTCGACAAAGCAAATGTGCTAGAAGTATCGCAACTATGGCGTGATACTGTAGTGGAATTGTCAAAAGAGTATCCAGAGGTCGAGCTATCTCATATGTATGTGGACAATGCCGCAATGCAGCTGGTAGTCAATCCTAGGCAGTTTGATGTTATCCTAACTGGCAATATCTTTGGTGATATACTCTCTGATGAAGCGAGTGTAATCGGTGGCTCTATCGGGTTGCTAGCTAGTGCATCCATCGGTGAGAAATGGGTTATATACGAGCCAATTCACGGCTCTGCACCTGACATCGCTGGGCAAGGAATAGCAAACCCAATAGCTACTATACTAAGTGGTGCGATGATGCTTAGGTACTCTCTAGGTGAAGAAGCTGCGGCAGATATGATAGAAACCGCGGTCAAAAAAGCGCTAGCAGATGGCTATAGAACAAAAGATTTGGCTAGATTTGATGCAAAAGTTGTCTGCTCAACTAGCGAAATCGGCACAATAATAGCTGGAATGATATGAAACTAAAAACCCTCACTATGGCTTCGCTTTTGGAGTTTCAGGGGCATAAAGATGACGCTTTGGAGATGTACAAAGATATTCTCAAAGCTGACCCAAAAAACAAAGAAGCGTTATCTGCAATCAGACGACTAAGTGGTATTCACAAAAAATACAAAGGCGTCAATAGTGAGATGAAAGACAAGTTTGTCAAGATGACAAATGAGAGCGAGTTTTTAGAATTTGAAAGGTGGTTGATAAAAATATGGATTTGAAAGACTTAGTAATATCTACATTGGCTGAGATAGAAGATGCGGTAAACGAAGAACCGCAGAGTGCTAGACTGGCGAGAGCCACACCATTTGTAATCGAACAACAAGAAGAAGTGAGCGTCCAGCGCAATCATCGTCCGACTGAGGCACAAGTAGTACCAGAGGTCAGTAGAAGCATCAGTCAAGGCTATCGAATAAATGATGATAGCGATAAGTCTGGCTCAGGAGCTGAGCTTGAGAAATTTCTAGTAAATCTAAAAGAGAGAGTCCTAGTGCTTTTTGAAGGTTTGCAAACTATTGACTCTTCCAATAACAAAGAGCTATTGATGGCTGAAAAAAAGATGGATTTGACAATCAATTTTCTCGAATACCTCCTAGCATCAATTGACGAAAAACTTGAGCACCCTTCAAAATAGTTTCCACAACTCATTATCACCTATAGACTCCAGAGATTTAGACCTTATTCTAAAATCTCTCCCATCTCACGCCAAGCCTTATTTGGTCGGCGGTTGCGTCCGAGACTTGTTGCTCGGGATGACACCAAAAGACTTCGACATAGAAATACACCATATCACCATAGATGACTTTGAATACTGCATGCAAAAGCTAGGCGCTCACGGTGTCGGCAAGTCGTTTTTTATATACAAATTGGGCTCTTTTGATATTGGACTGCCTAGAAGCGAGTCAAAAACAGGCGACGGACATCGAGGTTTTAGTGTGCAGCTGGAGAGTGATTTGACAAAGGCTCTGAGGCGAAGAGACTTTACGATGAATGCGATAATGATTGACCTTCAGAGCTTTGAGATTGTTGATTTGTTCGGTGGTGTCAAAGATATAAAAAACAAAACTATCAGAATGGTGAGTAGTGAGAGCTTTGGCGAGGATAGTTTGCGAGTGCTCAGGGCTATTCAGTTTGCGGCTAGATTTGGCTTTCGGATTGAGTCTCAGACTCTGCAGCTTTGCGCCCAGATAGATATTGCTGATTTGTCAAATGAGCGTATCAGGGTGGAGTTTGAGAAACTTTTTATGGCAAACAATCTGCATTTTGGACTGTTCTATATGATACGGACAGCTGTTTTTATGAAGCTGTTTGGCGTGCAGATAGATAGAGCTTCGTTTTTCAAAATCGCCCTGCTGGCTCAAAAAGCTCTCAAAAAGGCGGAGTGTGCCGACAAAACTGGACTATTTTTTTATCTCGTCTCCTGTGTATTAAAACTCAGCAGTGTACAATTGCATGCAAGAATATCCTCCAAAAACAGTGTTGTCAGGATGCTTTCGCACCAAAAAAGAGTTCCAAAAAATATTACCGATAGATTTTTGATTGGGATTGCTATCAATATACCATTGGTTGAGTGGCTTGGTAGCTATGTTGCTGACACAAAAGAGCGGGCGATGAGACTTGGCGTGTGGGATAACTGTTTTGTATCCTCAGTGGGTGCCAGCGACGCCATTTCGGCTGGGATGCAGGGTGCGGATATTGGAAAGTATCTCAGAGTGCAGAGAGCGATAGAGATAAGATTGAAATTTTAAAGAGAGATAGATGAATAAAAAAACAATACTAATTGACTGCAAAGACGAAGCGGGACTGGTCTACAAGCTCGGGAAAATATTTTTTGAGAATGGTCTAAATATAGAAAAAAATGACGAGTTCGTCGAAAGTGAGCTTGGGCGATTTTTTATGCGTACCGAGGTGTCTGGTGATGCCAAGTTTGATGAAATAGAAAAACAAATGATAGCAGTGCTACCAAAAGACGCAAAACTCAAAATTGTCAACGCGTCCAACAAAAAGAAAGTGGTACTCTATGCCACAAAAGAAGCCCACTGTCTAGGTGACATACTTGTAAAACACTATGCAAACGAGCTAAACGCTGAAATACTTGGTGTCATAGCCAATCACGATACGCTTCAAAGCTTCGTGGAGAAGTTTGATTTGCCATTTTATTATATCAGTGCCGAGGGTATCAGCAGGGAAGAGCACGAGGAGAGGGTCATAGCAAAGACAAAAGAGCTATCCCCAGACCTGTTGGTACTCGCCAAATATATGAGGATTTTGAGCCCGCATTTTGTGGAGCAGTTCGAGGGCAAGATAATCAATATCCACCACTCGTTTTTGCCAGCGTTTATAGGTGCCAATCCGTACAAACAAGCGTACGAGCGCGGCGTCAAAATCATAGGAGCTACAGCACACTTTGTCAACAATAATCTGGACGAGGGTCCAATCATAGCTCAAGACATCGCGCAAGTCAACCACACATACGGGTGGGAAGATATGCGAAACACGGGTAGAAATACCGAGAAGATGGTCTTGGCAAAGGCTCTCGACCTTGTGTTGCATGATAGGGTTTTTGTGTTCAACAACAAGACAGTTATTTTTTAATCCGTAGAACTCATCGGCACACTTCACGCTTCGGTGCGGGTGCGGTTCGCGATAATGTTGTCTACAACAAAGGAGTGAAATGCACTTGGAAACAAACGGAAAATGTAGCGTATGTGGCGGAGAAACGGTCTGTGAAGAAGTCGGCTATGGAGTCGACAAGTGCATATTTCACTGCGACAAAAGCGATGAAGCCAAATGGGGCAATTCTGAGAGCGAAGATGTCAAGAGGTTTTGGAGGGCGATACGGGAGCAGATAAAAAAAGATATAGCCATAAATGCACCAGAACATGATTTTCAAAAGTATCATTTTCCAGCACTGGAGTATGCAAGCACTATTGAAGAGGAAAAGATTTCTGACAACTTTGCAGTTGGTATTCATAAGAATGAATGTCTTTTTTGGGTGATAAATAATGA
>CAZNYV010000157.1:0-3620 GCA_964577355.1 uncultured Campylobacteraceae bacterium | reverse complement strand
GGCATTACGACTTGAAAAGCGAATCTAATCAATTTAGCATCAGAATTACCAAGACAGTATTAAGTTTTGATTAGATTTTTACTGCTGGTTTTTATTATTTGCATAGAGCTTTTTTCGAATGAGTATAGCAGGGTTGCATTCAAGGGGAATAAGGATTTCTTTGATGCGACGCTGTATGATGCATTAGGTATCAAAAACAAAGACCCCTTATTGAAGCTTCAAAAAGATGACAACACTACAGTAGAACCTCAAGAGATAGAGGACAATTTGTTGGATTTTTATAACTCCAAAGGATACTATAAATGCGATGTTTCATATGGTGTTAGTGGTGATAAAGTCACATTTAACATAGATGAAAACGCACCTGTCAAGATTGAAAATTTTGTAGTAAATTCACCGATAAAAATCAAAAAGTTCTTGACCTTAGAGAGAGGCGATACTTTTGATGCAGATAAATTTGCTGAGATGAAAAGGCTTATTAGGCGCTATCTTGATGAAAATGGTTATCCAAAAGCAAAAATAGTCTCTGGAGCTACAATAAACATAGACCCTTATCAAGCCTTTGTGGAGTTGAATGTTACGAATGTCAAGATTTCCAAAATCTCACACATAACAATTCCAAAAATTGATGCTCTATCACAGAAGTCCATACGCCAAAAGCTTACATTTAGAGAGGGTGACAAGTTTGATATACGAGAGATAGAAAAATCGAGAGACAATCTCTATCTGACAGATATATTTAGTACGGTTAGAATCGACTTGGAAGAGACAAACGGTGATATTGAGGATGAAAATGTCTCATTGGTGATTACACTTGAAAAAGGCAAGCAACGAAGCGTTAAGGCGTCTATAGGTTATAGCAGTGACGAAGGCCCTAGGATGAAGTTTTCTTGGGTAAATAAAAATGCTTTTGATGACTTTAGAAGGCTGGAAACCTCCCTGAAGTTAACAAGAGATTCTCAAGCTGCTGATGCTTCGATAATTGTGCCAGAATTTATTGGTTTGCCATTTGACGACAAAGTATCTGTGGAGCAGGATAGATACGCGTATCTAGGCTATAGCGATAAAAGAGTGACAAATGTTTTTAGATTTGAGTTTAATATAATGACAACAAAGCATTTTATAGGGCTGAAGACGGAACATGGATTGGTAAGTGCAGATACGCAGAGCCAGTATATCAAGAACCAAGACTATATGACAAATGCGATTTTGTATGAATATTTATTGGATACTAGGGATTCGAAGCTAGACCCGACAGCTGGGCATATGATAAATATGAATGTGGAATTCGCTGATAATGTGCTCGCTTCAACCCTGAATTATGTAAAAGGAGAGCTTGAGGGTAGACAAATAATCTCTTTTCCTTACACAAGTATATTTTCCGATCTCTCTTTTGCTTTTAGAGGTAAAATCGGAGTTGTTGATGACTTGAAACAGAGCTATATTCCGATTTTTAATAGGTTTTTTGCTGGCGGAAGCTTTTCAAATAGAGGCTATTCGTACAATAGAATGGGTCAACAAGATGGCTATGGCAATTATATTGGTGGCAAGACTCTTATAGATGCCTCCAGTGAAGCAAGGTATAAAGTTACACAAAAATTTTCTACTGTAGCCTTCTTCGATACGACACTACTGGCTTACAAATCATTTGATTATACCGAAAAATATCACCCATCGGTTGGCGCGGGCGTTCGTTATGAAACTGGTGTCGGACCTATTAGATTTGATGTTGGTGTGCCAGTTGGTGAACAAAAAAGGTCACCTGTATTTCATATTAGTTTTGGACAAGCATTTTGAAAAAAGTACTCTTTTCAAGCTACAAGAGTATTCATTTTGCAATTGCATCGGTATTGTGGACACTTGTCTTGGCTTTTGTTATGGCTCAAAATGGTTTCGTAACTCAAATCGCTATCAAAAGTATTTTGTATGATAGTGGTGTGGATATTGGTAGTGTACGCGGAGGTATCTTCGGTGTAATATCCATAGATAATGTAGCGTATAGAGATGCTCTAAAGGCGAGAAGTGTCAATATAAAAATAGATGTTTTTGCTCTTTTGGACAAAAAGTTACAGCTTGATTTGCTTGATTGTGATGTGTCAAGTTTGGATGCGCAAAAACTATCAAAATATATAAAAAAACTAGAAGGCAAGAGTTCTTTTGATGAGGTGAGTATCAGGCAACTGAGAGTCAAATTGCCACAATGTACCTTTGGAGAGTTTGTTGTCAAGAGCGCTGATGTTGGTGTTAAAAACCTTGCTTTTGTATCCAATCGTTTGCTTTTTGAATATAGCGCCATATTGAAGACAAATATTGTAAATGTCAAAGCCGAGGGTCTGTATAAAGATATGAACTATACAGCAAAAGGGGTGCTGGAGGCTTCTGGTGACAAATATATAAACAAGCTATCAAATGATGTTGATTTTGATTTTAATGCTCTAAAATCCACACCGTTTAGCCTCAAAGGCGACGACAAAACATTAAGAGCTGAGGCAAATATAAAAGATAGTGCTATTTTTTATAAATATGGCATCGATGCTACCGTTTTGAATGTGAATAGCGAGATGCTATATGACCTTTCAAACAACAGCTTTGTGGTCAACTCCAAAGGTTTGGTTGGTAGTAGATTTGGCATTGTCGATTCTAATTTTGAGGTTTCATACAAAGACAAGGTTGCCTATAGGGGGAGCGGTGTTGTACAAGCTTTCAAGGAGATACCTCTTGGTGTTTTCAAGAATAATATTAAAATAGTAAATCCAAAAAACAAATCTGTCAACTTCGAGGGTGATGTACACAAGTTGACAGTGCATGCAGAGGATGTTATAGGCACTGCATTGATAAAAAATGAACCAGTAAATATTGTGTCGTCAAAAACTATCGTTGATGTTGATTTTGATACGGAAGATACAGTTGTCAAGGTTGATGCTTCTGCTTCGTCAAAATATGGGGATTTTGATATTGCCACAATTGTCAACCAAGACAAGAAAGGTTTTGTATCGTTTGATGGAAATGTTGAGTTCAAAAAAGGTAAAGATACAACATTTAAAGCAGAATGGACGAAGACGCTAAGGGCAAAATTCAACGGTGATGAAAACACTCTCGATGTACATTTGGCAGCAAACAATATGCTTGCCAATATCCATACGGATGGGTACGACAAATATGACGGCAAACTAAACATCCCCAAGTGTAATATAGGTGATATTTTTATTGTGCCTGAGCGGTTTGAAAACTCTTCATTTGCAGCAAATATCGATGGCGGATATGATTATAAAAGTGACAGTGTGGATTTGAATGCACTTTTCAAGTCGATGAGCGTTCTTGGCAAAAGTGCTAAAATATCAACCGTTAAACTAAGAAAAACTCCAAAGGAGCTATCGGTATCGCCTTGTGACTTTCAAGTCGGTTCGCTTGTTGGCAGGCTTGGAACAATTCAAGGTACTCAAAATACCTTTTCTCTCGAGAGTAATGGTCTAAATATTAACTCGCAAGGCAATTTTACCGACCCCACAAAAGTGAATTTGTCTTTTGATTTCGACAAAGGCAGTGAATGGCTGAATGAGTTGTTTGAAATCAGAAAAAACACCCTCTCTGGCAAAGCGTCGCTTAGTGCTGAAATAGAA
>CAZNYV010000156.1:0-3642 GCA_964577355.1 uncultured Campylobacteraceae bacterium | reverse complement strand
ACCTTTCTCCTCGTAGTCTACTTGACCAGCGAATTTCTGGGCTCTCGTACGACCATGCACCGCCAAATAATCAATACCACAATCTTCACAAATCTTGGCAATCTCTACGCCATGTGTTCGTTCAAAACCTATTCTTATTTTGGCGCTTGTCATCTTTTTGTTTGACTCTTTTTTGATTGTTTGAATCAATTTTGCCATCTGCGGCAGATTTTTAAGCAGCGCACTTCCAGAGTTGTTGCCGACTACTTGAGGAGCAGGGCAGCCGCAATTGAGGTCAATACAATCAATGCCATCAACGCTATTTAGTACATGAACAGCTTTTGCCACAACATCTTCGCTATAGCCATTTATTTGAACTGAATACGGAGTCTCGAGTGGGGACTTTTCTGCTAGTTTGAGTGTTTTTTTTGGGTTATAAGCAAGCGCATTGGAGCTAATCATCTCGCTAACCGTCAAATCAACACCAAATCGTTTGACAACCGAACGAAATGGTAAATCAGTATAGCCGGCCAGAGGGGCCAGCATCAAGACGGTTTTGGAGAAATCTATCATTTATTGGAAGCTAATGAATCCAAGAAGGTGCTGAGTCTAATACTTACTCCGCTTTTTTTGAGAGCCAAGAATGCTTTGAAATCCAAAAGTTCATCGTCAGCACACATATCCAGAAGCTCTCTAGCTTTGTCAGTCATCTCAAGCTCTAGGCAGATATAAACATACCCTCCAAGCGCTTCTGTGTTCTCTTTTGAAAGGTGGTAAAACAGCTCAAGCACTTCGTCTGGTTGAATCTTTCTGATTAGAGTTTTTGCCAAAGACATATAGTCTTCTTTTGTAAACTTAACTAGATTACAAATCTCTTTGACATACTCATTGTCTAGCTCATACTTGTCATCACCTGCAAATCTTGCAATGATTTTTTGGGCTACAACTTTATTTGGAGTCACTTCAATTTTTCTGATTTGTTTTAGATCTGCAAACTCTGCAAACGCTTCATAAGCCTTCATACATAGCGGAGTTTGTTTGTCACAAGAGCGCAAAATCTCTTCGGCATATTTTGCATCACTAGCAAGTCTATTTTCTGCATTATGCTGAACTATGGCATTGTCTTTTGCAAGTCTAAATTTAGTCAAATCCACAAACTGACCCTCTTCGATAGAGTGAAGTGTCTCAGCCACTTTGTCAAGTTTTGCTACATTTAGTTTGAATCTGCTTTTTGGTTTTATATCAGTTTGAGCTACGAAGTCGCCTAGGTGTTTGAATTCAGGATTTTTATACTCTTTATCATCATCCATACCCATCAATTTGGCAGCTATCTGATCAACAAGCATCTCGTAGTCATTTTTATAACTATTGATTTTTAGATAGTTCACAAAACCATAAAACAAAAAATGCCCCATAGTCGCAATATACAGCAGTATAAGCGGTAGTACTATCCAAACAGCTGTCGGTAGTGTCTGACTTAGACCCAAAAATGACATAGTGTATTCACCTGAGACATTGAACATAACCAATATCGCTACGATACAAATAAACAAAAATGAGAAAAAAGTATAGCTTTTTAGATTCATCTAGCCCTCCTGCTTCCGCTTTGTTCTTTTTCTACAATTTCACGACAAACTATACAATATTTAGCAAAAGGTTTTGCTTTTAGTCTTGGCATTCCTATCTGCTCTTCGCACATTTCACATACACCATAAGTACCTTTTCTGATTTTTGCTATTGATTGCTCTATCTCTTCTAGCTCTTTTTTTTGCTGCATACTTATTGCATCACCTTTGAGTATCTCCTCTGAAGCGCTAGCGATGTCGCCTTCGTCTTTTAGGTCATCTCTTTGAGTTTGTGCCAACTCGTTTGCTACTGCTGCCAAATTGTTATGAATCTGTTCTCTTCTCTCGAGTAAAATTGCTTCAAACTGCGCTATCTCTTTTGTCTTCATACTGTTACAAACCTCGTTTATTTGTGATATGGGTGATTGTTTTGTATCGCTAGAGCTCTAAATATCTGCTCAAACAACACAACTCTTGCCAATTTATGCCCAAATGTCATAGGACTTAGTGATATTGTCCTATCAAATTTGCTCAGAAATGGTTTTTGAAATCCGTACGCACCGCCAAGAAAAAAATTTACCTCACTCTTGTTGCCGTCAAAAATCTTACTAAATGCCATCGAATCCATCTGCTCGCCACCCTCATCAAGCGCAATACAAAAGCCATTCATATATGGCTCATACGCTTTGGAATAGCTCGTTCTCGCTTCATTTTCACTTGACTTCGTAGCTTTCAGAACATTTTTATCCTGCACATCAATAGAACGAACCTCAGCAAATTTTGACGACATCTTCAAAAGTTCATCTTCTATGCTTTTGTAGCTATCTTTGCTTGATTTTTCTATTGAGTACACAGTGACTTTCATCTCTTTTTAGTTCGTCGAATAGATAAGTAAGTCACTCAAAGTTCTTTTGAGGTTGTCTCTTTTGACTATCATATCGATAAGTCCTTTTTCGAGCAAAAATTCACTTCGCTGGAAACCCTCTGGAAGCTCAGCGTTTATAGTCTGCTTGATAACTCTCTGACCAGCAAAACCAATCAATGCACCAGGTTCAGCAATGATATAATCACCCAGCATAGCAAACGATGCACTAACCCCTCCCATCGTAGGGTCAGTTAATACCGATATGAACGGCAGGCTTGTTTCTGATAGTTTTGCAAGTGCTGCCGATGTTTTTGCCATCTGCATAAGGCTAAATGTACTCTCTTGCATCCTAGCTCCACCACTCGCGGAGACGATGATAACGCCTTGTTTTTTGTCAATCGCACGATGAACTGCTCGAATAATCTTCTCACCCTCAACAGAGCACAAAGAACCGCCCATAAAAGCAAAATAAAACACAACAAGTTGGC
Organism: uncultured Campylobacteraceae bacterium; assembly: GCA_964577355.1. GTDB lineage: Bacteria > Campylobacterota > Campylobacteria > Campylobacterales > UBA6016 > CAZNYV01. Next base: position 745 of record CAZNYV010000156.1, on the reverse strand, counting down.
ACGCAACATCGTTTATCGTACACTCTCCAGATACTACAGAGCTTGTTCTGCCAGTCTTTGCCTTGCCCTCTTCTATTCTTGTTTTGTAAGATTTTTTGTCTACAAAGCTGAGTGGGTCAGTTGGTGCTAGATTTGAATCCATCTCCACAAATGAACCCTCATCACAAAGCATCTCGATTCTATCTTCAAAAGAGAGCCTCATGTGATAACCGCATTTTGGGCATACATATTTTTTGGCAGCTATCTCTTTGAAATACATTAGCGACTGACATGTTTCGCACTTTATCCAGTGACTCGGTGCATCGTTTTTTTGAGGTCTCTCTTTTCGTATTTTTGTGACTATTTCGCCGAAAAATGACATTTTGGCTCCTTTTGAAGTTGACTATTCATCTGTAACTAAATTAGCTTTGCGATGATTGATTTGGCGGCACATCTACCGTCAAGTGCAGCATTTACAACCAAGTTGGCACCGCGATAACAATCCCCACCAGCATATACACCATCGAGGCTTGTCTCATGCTTTTCGTTTACAACTATTTGACCCCATTCGTCCGTTTTGATACCACTAGATGGTATAAATGCAGGCAAATCCATACTAAAGCCAAGAGCAAATACTACTATATCAGCTTTGACCTCAACTTCAGAGCCCTCAACAACAATCAAACGACCTCTTTAGCCATCTGCTTCAAGTGAAGTTTTTTGCATAACGACGCCTCTTACTTGGTCTTTCTCATCTACCAGAATG
>CAZNYV010000155.1:0-3736 GCA_964577355.1 uncultured Campylobacteraceae bacterium | reverse complement strand
TACCGGCTGATGTGGGGACTGCGATCCTTGATGCCAAAACGGTCACGATGGAAAGCGGCGCAAACATAGATGTAAGTGCTACGGATAACGGCAACGGCGGCAAGGTTGTCCTTTGGAGTGATGTTACCAATCCAAACTCTATCACGACCGCAAGCGGTACGATCATGGCGAGAGGCGGAGCAAACGGCGGAAACGGTGGGCAGATAGAGACCTCGGGGCATACGCTAAACACGGACGGCATATATGTCAATGCCGGAGCAGACAAAGGAAAGGGTGGCTTGTGGTTACTTGACCCTGCTGATTCTACCATTAGCCAAACCGTTGCAAATAGCTATCTTACCACACTCAATACCGGTACCAGCGTTACCAATGCAGTAACGGGGGATATTGCTTGGAGTGATAGTGTCACGCTAAACAAAACAGCAGGCGGCGACGCAACTTTGACACTTAAAGCTACAGGACAGGTTCTCATAGGTCAGAATGCGAGTATTTCATCTACATCAAATGCGCTTAACCTCGTGTTGTGGTCATCATCAGATGCTTCTTTGGGTAGCAACGACTATGTTTACATCAATAACTATGCGTCTATTTCAACAAACGGTGGAAATTTATGGATAGGTGGCGGCTCAGGTTCTACTACTTGGAATGGACTAACGGTAGGTAATGGTTATGCCTATACCACAGCGTCAAATGCCTATGCCGGTATTGCTCTTTGCCAAGCAAATATCTCCACGGGTGCTGGAAATATAGCAATGTACGGGCAAGGCAATGGTAGTGGTGGCAAGGGAATATTTAATTACGGCACAACAAACATCACGACAACAACTGGGACGATATATATAAGTGCTGTTTCAAGTGGTTTCATCGGATTGGCTACCGGATACGATAACTATAATCATGCCGCGGCATTAACGATTAAATCGGGCAGTAGTTCGGCTAATGCCATTACTATTAATGCAACCGGTACGACTGGAACTTTTGCAGAAGGGACAACCAAAATTGAGGCAACAAACGGCGGTGGCGTTACGCTAACAAGCCATGGTAGTACTTATGGCATACAAACAGGTCAGTCTTCGAGTTCTAGCACATTGTATGTATTGGCAAACTCAGGCGCTATTACCTTGGATGCAGGAAGTACAGGTATTTATAAATCTGTCAGTAACGGCATCTTTTTGGGCGGTGCCGCAGGCACGGATGTTACCTCTTCTACGAGTAATATCGCCGTAACATCCGATAGCTTATCTACCGAAGTTTATACGCCAAAAACTACAGGTACACTTACCGTTCAGCCTTACAGCACGAGCTTTAGCAGTGCATTTAGCTGGACATCTTCATATTGGGCTACGCCTAGTACGCTAAGCGGCTTGACACTAGGCAAAAGCGGTAATACGGCGGATATTACCATAGCAAGTGCGGCAAGTATCGCAGGGGCGATAAATGTGTACGGTGGCAACATCAACCTCAATGCCAACCTCACAAGTACCACTAGCGGTTCGAGTATATTGTTCAAAGGCTCTGGCAATATCATTCAGGCGGCAAACACGACAGTACAGACAAACGGCGGAAATATTACCTATTGGGCAGATAGCGATGCTAATGGCGGTTATATTTATATCAATGACAACTCAACAATAGACAGCCGCACGACTGCTGCTCGTTCAAGCTCACTTACAAGTACGGCAAGCGGTGGCGGAACTATCACACTGGGAGGTGGCAGTACGAGTTCCACATTGGGTGACGGGACAGTAGTTCCTACGGGCTACGCCCTACAAAATGCGACTTCCGGCACTCTTTTGGCAGGTATTTTGCTCGGTACTTATACTAGTACTAACAAAAACGAAAACATCAAGTTCTATTCGGGCGGTGGAGATATCGTATTGCGTGGTAACTCGACTACGGGTTACAATACAGGAAGCTACACAGAGACTAACGGTATCCTCTCTTATGAAGGCTTGAGCATCGATGCAGGTACTACAGGTAGCGTTACTCTCAGTGGACAAGCAGGTGCTGGTATGTATGCCACAGGTATTTATCTCGGCTATCACTTGGGTGTGTTTTCCAATACTATTTTAAGAACTGCTAATGGCAATATTTCTATGACGGGAAGCGCAACTGGCGGTACAAACAACCGTGGCATGGTCATCTATAGCGATGCTACATATAATGTAACTGCCGAAGCGACAGGTACGGGAACAGTCACGCTCTCCAGTAGTGGTGCAACGCAAGATGCTATTTTTCAAGGGGCAAATATCCTTGCCTCCAGTGGGGCTATCACCATTACCGATACAGGGGCGGGAACACTATATACCAGTACGGGCGGCGGCGTAACTACTATCGGTTACAAATCAGGCAGTGATGTCACTAGTTCGACCAGTAATATCGTCATTACTGACGATAGTTTCTCTCTAGCATCGGGTGCTGGCTTGCAAGTAAATACGACAGGTACTCTGACCGTGCAGTCAAACAGTGCTAGCTTCACATCCGCACTCACATGGTCGATGACCGACTTCGCGGCAGCAAGTGGACTTACAGGCTTGACACTTGGCAAAAGCGGCAATACGGCTGATATTACAATCTCTAGCGCTCAAAGTATTGCTGGACCAATAAACATTTACGGCGGAGCAGTTACTCTTAACGCAGGGTTGACAACAACAAATACAACAACCGGAAATATAGCCATTACCACATCAGGATTGACGGGAAGTAGCGGAATCACTCTTGCCTCAGGCAGAAACTTAACGGTTACGCAGTCAGGAACTTCTACCTATTCCGGAAATATTACAGGCACGAGTGCAACGCTCACAAAAGCTGGAAGCGGAACACTAACATTAGCTGGCACAAGCAGTTATTCCGGTGGAACCACTATTTCTAGCGGCATTTTAAAACTTGGTAGCGAAATAGATAAAACGCCTCTTGGAACAGGTGCTGTTACGGTAAATAGCGGTACTGCTTTGGATTTAGCCGGTTATAGCCTTTATAATGCTATCAATCTCTCCGGAACAGGTGTCAGCAGTAGCGGTGCTCTTTATAATAGCAGTGGCAGTGCAAATTCATCGGTCATGGGGGCTATTACACTTGGAGCAGATACACTGATAAAAAGTGCTGCCGGCAATCTCATCCTTGATGGGGCTACAAGCGGTGCGTACAATCTGACTATTACCACGACAGGCGGTTTGGTGGTAGATAATAGCATCGGTATTAGCGGCTTATTGACGCTAAATGTCGGCACAGATTTTGTAATGGGGCTAAATGCGGCGAGTAGCGGTATTTCGGCGGATGGCGGTTTTACCAAAACCGGTACGGGCACCAGTTACCTAACAGGCAATATTACGACGCAAAATCACGATATTAGTATCACAGGAGCTGTGCAAGTTGCCAACTTCAACGGTTCAACCCTCACGCTGGGATCAAACGGCGGGGCGATAGGTCTTACGGGTGCAATCTCTTCTTGGAGCGGCACAAAACAGACCTATTCTCTCTTGGCTCTCGGCTATACGCTCAACAATGCAACTGCAAGTGCGGTTACGGGTAGTACAACGGATGTTTATGTCAAATACAATGCCGGTAACGGAGTGTTTATTACGCCAAACGGTGTTAGCTCCGTTCAATATTTGGTAGTCGGTGGTGGCGGTGGCGGTGGCACCAGTAGTGCTACTTCTGTTACCGGCGGTGGTGGTGGCGGGGGCGGTGTGGGAGCGGGGACGATGGTGGTGCGAACGGGGAGGGCCGCGGGGGT
>CAZNYV010000154.1:0-3788 GCA_964577355.1 uncultured Campylobacteraceae bacterium | reverse complement strand
AGCTTGTTTGGAGCGTATTTTGGCATAAATCTTTCACCTTCAGAGTTGAGAAGAATTCCGCCTTCACCTCTAGCTGCTTCAGAAATCAAAATACCAGTTCCAGCTAGTCCTGATGGGTGGAACTGTACAAACTCCATATCTTCTAGTGGCAATCCGTGTCTTGCTACGATTGATAGACCGTCACCTGTGTTTGCTAGTGCGTTTGAGTTGATTTTGAATGCTCTTGCGTATCCACCAGTAGCGAACATGACGGCTTTTGCATTGAACACTTCGAACTTACTATCTCTGATATTGTAAGCTACCACACCGTTTACTTTGCCATCTTCATAGACCAAATCACTCACATACCATTCATCGAGAAACTCGACACCGTCACGATGAGCTTGCTCATATATAGTCTGTAGAAGTACCAGTCCGACTCTGTCTTTTGCATAACATGCTCTAGGTTTGCTCTGCCCACCAAATGGTCGTTGAGCTATTTTGCCCTCGTCAGTTCGTGAGAATACACATCCCATCTTCTCAGCCCATCTGATAGTCTCTGGTGCGCCTTTGCACATAAGTTCTATCGCGTCTTGGTCACCTAGGTAGTCGCTACCTTTGACCGTGTCAAACTCATGTCCGCTTGTGTCGTCTTCGCTAAGAGCTGCGTTGATTCCACCTTGCGCTGCACCTGAATGGCTTCTAAGCGGATGAAGTTTGGTCAACACTACTGTGTGAAGTCCTGCCTTTTGGCATTCTCTAGCTGCTGCACATCCAGCAAGCCCTGCACCTACGATGATAACATCGTATTTGTTGATAGCTATATCCATATAAACCTCTGAAGAAATAAATTCTAGACAAAGAATGATTATAGCCATTGTGTCGTAAAAATAAAGCAATCTAGCAATGAATAAGTGTTTTTAATAAGTAGTGCAATATTTATTTTGTTACAATTTGACACATGAAAGACAATTTAGAAAATATATTTATATCGGGTTTTGACAATAGCTTCATAGGCGATGATGGCGCTGTAATCGGCGATTTGGTCTATTCCAAGGATGCGTTTTTTGAGAATGTGCATTTCAGACGAGAGTGGATGAGCCTAGGGCAGATTGGTTACAAAGCGATGATAGTCAATATCTCGGATGCTATTGCGATGAACGCTTTGCCTCAGTATGCTTTGCTGGCTATTGCTATGCCTACTGATTTTACAACAGTGGATGTCAGAGAGCTTCAAAGAGGCATCAAAAAAGCGTGTCGTAAATTTGGCATTCAGGTAATCGGCGGCGATACGATAGCAAATAGCAAGCTGGATATTTCGGTGACAATAGTATCAAAAAGTGACAACCCTCTATATAGAAAAGGTATCAAGGAGGGAGATTTGCTCGCCTTTACGGGTACGCTTGGTGGTAGTTTGCGAGACCTAAATAGACTACAAAACGGCGAAAAAATATCTGCAAACTCCAGATTTTTCAAGCCAAGACTGAGAAGTGAGTTTGTATTTGCAGCCAGAAAATACATGAGCGGTGGTATGGATATATCTGATGGGCTCTTTTTTGAGCTTGAGAGGCTATCGAAAATCAATCAAGTTGGCTTTGAATTTACAAAAAAAATAGCTCATAATGTCGGCTGTAGTGGCGAGGAATACGAGATGCTAGTAGCTTTTCCGCCTGAAAATTTAGACAGAGTGATAGAGATAGCTAGAAAAACCAAAACCAAGCTGACGCTATTCGCAAAAGCCACAAAAGGCAGGTTCGTCTGCGAATGCAAGCCGTGGCATTTTTGATTATTTCCTCAACCCTCAAACATATTGTCATCCTCGTGCTTGACACGGGGATCTAGCATTTAAATAGCCTAGACTCCCGCTTTCGCGAGAGTGACGATTGTTCTTGTATGTGCAAAAGTTGAGTTATTTCTTAAATCTAAATCCAAGTTTTTCTAATGCTACTTTTGCCTTGTCCCTCAAATCACCTTGCAGTTCTATCTCATTTGCTTTGATTGCCCCACCGACACCTAGTGACTTTTTGAGTTTTGAGAGAGTCTCTTTTAGTAAGGCTTCCTCTGTACAGAATGGATAAATCACAGTAACGGGCTTGCCATTTCGCTTTTCAAGCCTAAAGACCAGAGAGTGTTTGGACGGTTCTATCAGCTCTTTTGGTTGATTACATCTGCATTCGCTCTTGTTTTCACCACATTTTGGGCATAGCTCATCCACACTCCACCCACTCTCACTGCCAAAACCCTCCAACTTAAACCGCAATATATCCTCCTAAATGTGCAAAATCGAAACACTTTGTCAAAAAGTAAAATCTAAATGATTACTTTTTGAAACACTTTGATTTGCTTTAACTGAAATTTTCGCTAATATTACGGCATAAATCTTAAATTGGAGAGAAAAATGGGTTTTTTAGAAGATTACAAAAAACATTGCGACGAGAGAACAGCACTAAACGGTCTACCGCCGCTTGCACTGACAACTGAGCAGGTGGACGAGGTTATCAAGCTAATCATGACAAGTGAGAAAAAAGATGATTTTCTATTTTCTCTGATAGCTGACAGAGTCAATCCTGGTGTGGATGATGCGGCAAAAATCAAAGCGGAGTTCCTAGCAAAAATAGTAAGTGGCGAAGTAAAAGTAGCAACAATTTCTGCTGTTGAAGCTGTGGCGATTCTAGGTAAAATGCTTGGTGGATACAATGTAAAACCACTTATTAACGCTCTTTCAAACTCAGATTTGAGCGTAGCAAAAGCGGCTGCAAATGAGCTAAAAAGTACTCTTCTAGTATATGAAGCGTTCAATGATGTAGTGGAGCTTGCCAGCTCAAATGTGCTAGCTGATGAAGTGTTGACTTCATGGGCAAATGCTGAGTGGTTCACAAATAGAGCCGCAACTGCTGATGTTATCCGTGGTGTGGTTTTCAAAGTGCCTGGTGAGACAAATACTGACGACCTGTCTCCTGCTGGAGAAGCCTTCACGAGAGCTGATATTCCACTGCACGCAAACGCGATGCTAAGAGCAAAAATGCCTGATGGTCTTTCTACTCTGGCAAAACTAAAAGCCTCAGGCGAACAAGTAATCTATGTAGGTGATGTAGTAGGTACAGGAAGCTCTAGAAAATCAGCACTCAACTCTGTTCAATGGCATATAGGCGATGACATCGCTGGTGTACCAAACAAAAGAACAGGTGGAGTTGTTATCGGTGGCGTTATCGCTCCGATATTCTTTGCTACTTGCGAAGACTCAGGTGCACTTCCTATCCAAGCGGATGTAACTGCAATGGAGACTGGTGACATCATAGAAATCGACATCAAAAATGGTGAAATCAGAAAGAACGGCACAAAAATCGCTAGTTTCAACCTTACTCCAAACACAATCCTAGACGAGGTCAGAGCAGGGGGTAGAGTTCCGCTAATTATCGGGCGAGGGCTAACTGCAAAAGCTAGAAGCGCAAAAGCGATGAGTGAAGCTATGATGTTCAAGACTCCAAACCAACCAGCAGACAGCGGTAAAGGCTATACGCTAGCACAAAAAATGGTCGGCAAAGCTTGCGGCGTAACAGGTGTGCGACCTGGTACATACTGCGAGCCTATGACTCTAACAGTTGGTAGTCAAGACACAACTGGTGCGATGACGAGAGATGAGATAAAAGAACTCTCAGCTCTTGGCTTCTCGGCTGACCTTGTAATGCAAAGCTTCTGCCACACTGCGGCGTACCCAAAACCAGCAGATGTCAAGCTTCATGCGACTTTGCCTCATTTCATCAGCTCGAGAACGGGCGTAGCGCTTCAACCAGGTGATGGTGTTATCC
>CAZNYV010000153.1:2331-3809 GCA_964577355.1 uncultured Campylobacteraceae bacterium | reverse complement strand
GAAATGGTGATCGCAAATCAGGATCTTTCTATCGAAGCAGGAAAACTTGAGCTTGAAGATGCGCCAGTACAATGCACCCATTTAGTAGAAGAAATCGTCAAAATATATGAACCGACAGCTGTTCAAAAAAACATAAACATAACAACAAACATCTCAAACCTTGTGCCAGAATATATTATTGGCGATGCCACGAGATTAAGACAGATAATCTTGAATTTTGTCAGTAACGCAGTCAAATTTACGAGTATTGGTTCGGTGTAAATAACACTCAGCATTGTAGAAAAATTTGACGATTTGATAACAATACAGCTATGCGTGAGCGACACTGGAGCTGGTATTCCTGATGATAAATTTACAAAACTATTCAAACCTTTCTCCCAAGTAGACAGCTCTACAACCAGGAAATATGGCGGTACTGGTTTGGGTCTGGCAATTTGTTCAAAACTATCAGAACTGATGGATGGGAACATCTGGATTGAAAGCGAAGTCGGCAAAGGTTCCAAGTTCTATTTTAGCTGGAATGCGAAGACAACTAGCAATATTGTCGTCAAAAATGAAGAAGATAAGCATCATAACACTAATATTTCGATATTGGTAGCAGAGGACAACCCTGTAAATCAAAAAGTAGTAGAACTTCATCTCAAAAAACTGGGTCTTGCGTGCTCGACTGCAAACGACGGAGCGCAAGCTGTCGATATGGTCAAAAGTGGCAATTATGATTTGATACTAATGGACATCCAGATGCCTCACAAGGATGGACTAGAGGCCACTAGAGAGATTAAAGCTATGGAGCTCGCAAAGCAACCAATCATAGTAGCACTAACCGCAAATGCTTTCAAGGAAGACAAAAATGCTTGTCAGGAAGCTGGCATGGATGACTTTTTATCAAAACCTTTTACGATGGGTTTGCTAAAAAAAATACTGGTTAAATTTTTTCCAGAGTAATTATTAAAAGGAGTTTGAAGTGGCTTTGAGCGATATTGATAAAGTAACAGCACTGCATAAGAATAATGAAGCTCAGTTTTTGTGTTTCAGACTAGAAAAAGATGGTGAAATATACGCTATCAATGTATTTAAAGTTCAAGAAATTATCAAGAACAACAGGCAAATTACTCTTGTGGAGCATGATGAAAGCAGACTTCTTGATGGTATATTTACTTTTAGGGACAAGACAGTTCCATTGATAGACTTACGAAAATGGTTCCACTACGATTATCAATATCCAGAAGTCAATCTAGGGCAGTTTGGTATAGACCCAAATGATTCACAAGTGATGCTTTGTGACTTTTCAGGAGTAACTGTAGGTATCAGAATTTATCAAGCCGATAAAATACTAACCAAGCACTGGAGCGATATAAACCCAGCAATCCAAACAACTACTGATAAGAAAAAAAACAAAATCAACAACCATACAAGATATGAAAATGGTGAATTGGTACAGATAGTTGACATCGAAAAAATGATTTCTGAAGTATTTC
>CAZNYV010000153.1:703-2321 GCA_964577355.1 uncultured Campylobacteraceae bacterium | reverse complement strand
TAATGTCTCTTGAACAAAATCATCACACCAAAATGGTTCTAGTAGCAGAAGACTCTACTACAGCGCAAAAAATGCTCGACAAGACGCTTTCCAAAATAGCAGTAGAATACAAAATCTTTGTAAACGGTGGCTTGCTACTAGATTACATGGAATCACTTGGTGAAAATATCAAAAATATAGGTCTAGTTATAACCGACCTAGAGATGCCAGAGGTTTCAGGATTTGAGGTAATCAAAAAACTGCGAAATAGTGACAAATACGGTCATATAGCTATAGCCGTCAACTCATCAATGAGCGGAAGTTCAAATAGAGATATGGCAGCAGATTTGGGTGCCGACGCATTTATCTCCAAGACAAACCCTAGAGAAATCTCTACTCTTATCAATAGATACTGCAAGTAAAAACTACTAGATAAAATTACAAATAATTATTGTAATATTGTCTCCTGATTATAATTAAGAGGAGACAATATGTTCAAAAAAACACTTATAATAGTATCCGCAATTTCTATTGGCGCATTTGCTGCCGAATATATGAGCGAAGCAGATATCAACAAATCAAAAGCTATTGCTGGTTCGATGAAGAAAGGGCTCGGTGGTATGCTAAAGCAAAAAATAGAAAAAGATGGTCCAGTGGTGGCTTTTGGTTTTTGTTCTGAGAGGGCTATTCCATCTACAAAAAATATCGCAACAGAGAACAATGCTACCATCAAAAGAGTCTCGACAAAACTTAGAAACAGTGTCGAAAACACTCCAGACACTCTGGATGAAAAAGCTCTAAGCGAATATTCGAAATACAAAAACGAGGCAGAGGCACCAAAATATCTAGTGATGAAAGATGCAAAAAGCGGTGCTGTCAAGTTCTATGAACCGATGTATGTCGCTGGAATGTGTCTTAACTGCCACGGCGAGACGGCAAAAATGCAAGATGGTATAAAAACACAAATATCCGCCAAATATCCACACGACAAAGCTGTTGATTACAAAGTAGGTGACTTCAGAGGCCTCATATCGGTTGAGCTCAAAAAATAACTTCAAAGGACATCTTCGTCCTTTGAATTCTGTTAAATTTCTCCAGCCAAAAAGTGCCCAGTGTGCGAACCCTTGGCTTTTGCAATCTGTTTTGGCGTACCAACCGCCACGATTTGCCCTCCTCCGCTACCACCTTCTGGTCCGATGTCAATTATATAATCCGAATTTTTGATAATGTCCAGATTGTGCTCTATGACTATGACTGAATTCTCTAGCTCGACTAGTCTATGAAGCACTTTGACTAGTCTATCTATATCCGCAAAATGCAGCCCTGTTGTCGGTTCATCTAGCACATAAAGCGTCTTACCAGTATCTTTCCTGCTGAGCTCTTTTGAGACTTTTATTCTCTGTGCTTCGCCGCCAGATAGTGTGACGGCATTTTGACCGAGAGTGATATATCCCAGACCTACATCATGGAGAGTTTTGAGTTTTGCATATATTTTTGGGATAGCCTTGAAAAACTCAAGTGCATCGTCTACACTTGTATCGAGAACTTGCGCTATATTTTTGCCCTTATACTCTATTTCTAGTGTTTGCTCATTGTATCTCCGACCTTTGCACGCGTCACATTTGACCATTATATCGGG
>CAZNYV010000153.1:0-693 GCA_964577355.1 uncultured Campylobacteraceae bacterium | reverse complement strand
ATTTCACCCTCGCCTTGGCACTTCTCGCATCTACCTCCACGCACATTGAAGCTGAATCGCCCAACACTATACCCACGAAGCTTTGCCTCTTTTGTCTCCGTAAACAAGCTCCTGATGTCGTCCATCACTCCAGTATATGTTGCTGGATTTGACCTAGGAGTCCTTCCTATTGGGCTTTGGTCTAGGTAGATAACTTTATCCAATTTATCAAGACCAGCTATCTCCACGCCAGCTACTTTTTGTACTTTTCGTGCATTGTTCAGCAGCTCCCTAGCAACTGGCAGTAGCGTCTGGATGATGAGTGAACTTTTGCCGCTTCCACTGACACCAGTGATAGATACTAGATTTTTTAGAGGTATCTTGGCATTTAGCCCTTTTATATTGTTGATGTTGACATTTTTTATCTCTATCCAGTCAGATTGTGGTCTATTGTGGAAGCAGTCAATCTTTTTTTCGCCACTGAGGTACTGAGCGGTCAGGGTGTTGCTCTTGCGAAGCGCTGTCATATCTCCGTGAAATACCACCTCGCCGCCAAATTTGCCAGCTCCAGGACCGATGTCAACGATATAATCAGCCTCCTCAATAGTCTTTTTGTCATGTTCTACGACTATAACCGTATTGCCTTTTTGCTGCTAACTCCTAAGCGTACGGATAAGCTTCATCGTATCTCTCTCGTGAAGTCCAATACTAGGC
>CAZNYV010000152.1:0-3846 GCA_964577355.1 uncultured Campylobacteraceae bacterium | reverse complement strand
TCGGTTGTTTCACTACTGTCTATCATTGCGCCAGCATTTTGTTTGAGCACACCGATACTGCCCTCGACTTCATTTGTAGCCTTTTGTGTTCTCTCAGCTAGTTTTCGTACTTCATCAGCAACAACCGCAAATCCTCTGCCGTGCTCTCCTGCTCTCGCTGCTTCTATAGCGGCATTGAGCGCTAGAAGGTTTGTTTGGTCTGAAATATCTTTGATAAGTGCGATTACTTGACCTATTTCATCTATACTTTTTGCTAGATTTTCCGTGCTAGCTCTAGTCTCGTTTATCAAATCTACAACTTTTACGATTGTGCCTATAATCTCTTCTGTGCTTTCTTGTACCTCTGAAGCCACATTGGAATTTTTTTCATTCATAGAAGTAATACTATTTACACTATCAATCGCACCAAGTATAGATGTCTGCAGGTCTTTTGAGCCTTCTATTGCTCCAGTTGACATATGGTGAGACAGCTCTATCATAAGCTCAGACCTCTCTAGGCTATTTCGAGCCAGTTCGTTTGCGCTTTCCGCTTCTTTGGCGTGCTTGTTTGCATTGTCTGCCAAGGCTTTTACATTGTCTATTACTCTGTTGAAGTTTTTTGCAAGGCTGCTAATTTCGTCATTGCCATCAGTCGGAATTCTGCTATCAAGGTCAGCTTTTCCTGATGCAAGGTTAATGACTATATTGTCAAACTCATCAAGTCTTCTAGTTATTTTATAAGTAATACCAAATAGCAATGCTCCTATGATGCTTATTGCTACAATGGCCACCACTATTTGGGTTGTAGTACCTGATTTAGCTATCGCAATACCCTCAGCTTCCGTGTCATCGGATAGCTTATTTGCTACTTTGACAAGTTCGTTTATAGCTTTTTGATGTTCAGTGAATATTGTTTTGAGCTCGCCTTGTGCCAATGCCATCGCTTCCTCTTGCTTGCCAGCATCCACGAGCGGAATCAAATTATTGTTTGTAACTTCTATGTATTTGAGTGCAGTAGTTTTTACTTTGTCATTGAGCATGTTTTTGGTGGTGTCGTCGAAAGGATTTTTATTCCAATACTCCAAACGGGTATTAAATTCTCCCTCTAGCTCTTTAATTCTGTCTTTTATTCTGCTTGCATCATCCGCAGTTTTTGCGCGCGTCAGGTCTCTTGTGACCATTCTGAGCTCTATAATATACATTGGTGGTGGAAGTATATCTGCGACCAAGTCTTTTGATGCAGAAATTGTTTTGTACAGATTGCCATTGATTTTAACTTTTTCTAATATGGAAAATGAAATTAAAGTCAATAGCAAAAATAAAACAGCCACTAAAATATTGGTTATCTGCATACTCTTTTTTATCGTCATCTATGGTCCTTCTTTTGGTAATATGATTATAACTAAATCAAATTGTGCCTTAAATAATACTATATCAATTTTTAAGAATTAAAATGTAGTTTTTAATGAATAGTATTTGTTGTTTTTCAAGTAGCCAAACAAGGTACTAATCCTTTTTGGTAAATTTCAACGCAATCGCGTCGTATTGCTGAAATCTTCATCTCATATTAATTCAAAAAGTGCTAACCTGAGCGTATAGGTTATCCAATTGGGTTGCACCATTGATGGATAGCAAATCTGCCATAATGAGAGGTGTTGGATGTCGATTAGTCAATTTGCAGGAAAGATTGCTCCAAAAGAGCTATTGGAAAACATCCCAAATCTCGTCTCCGCGTACTATGCGCTGAAACCTGACATGGAAAATCTAGCAGAGCAAGTGACATTTGGGACTTCTGGTCATAGAGGGTGTAGCACAAAAAAAAGCTTCAACGAAGAGCATGTACTAGCAATATCTCAAGCAATATGCGAATATAGAAAAAATGTCGGAATAGACGGCATGATGTTCGTCGGTATGGATACGCACGCACTATCTCGCCCAGCCCAGATGAGTGCATTGGAGGTTTTTGTGGCAAATGGTGTCGAGGTCAGAATAGCCACAAATGATGGCTACACCCCGACTCCAGTCATATCTCACGCTATTTTGTCTGCAAACAGAGGCAAAAAAACAGCTCTAGCAGATGGCGTCGTCATCACTCCGTCACACAACCCGCCTCGTGATGGAGGCTTCAAATACAATCCGCCAAGTGGTGGACCAGCGGGTCCTGAAATCACAGATATAATCCAAAAACGAGCAAATGAGCTAATCGCAAATGGGCTAAAAGAGGTCAAAAGAGTTTCCTACGAAAAAGCACTAAAAGCGAGCACTACGAGTGAATATGACTACATCACGCCATATATCACCGACCTCAAAAATGTAATAGATATGGAAGCGATAGCAAGGAGCGGGCTAAAAATAGGGGTTGACCCGATGGGCGGCTCTGGGCTTGCTTTTTGGGAGCCAATGGCTCGGATGTATGGTCTGAATATCGAGGTGGTCAACAGATACGCTGATCCGACTTTTGGATTTATGTGTGTTGACAAGGATGGCGAGATTCGTATGGACTGCTCTTCGCCTTATGCGATGGCATCTCTCATAGGGCTAAAAGACAAATTTGACATAGCATTTGGCAACGACCCCGACTATGACAGGCACGGTATTGTGACCAAATCTGGGCTGATGAATCCAAATCACTATCTCTCAGTTGCTATCAATTATCTATTCCAAAATCGTCCAAACTGGCGAAGTGATGCGGCAATAGGCAAAACTCTAGTCTCTAGCTCTATGATAGACAGAGTCGCAAACTCTCTTGGCAGAAAGCTGTGCGAGGTGCCTGTAGGATTTAAGTGGTTTGTAGATGGGCTGGTGGATGGCTCATACGGTTTTGGTGGCGAGGAGAGTGCTGGGGCGTCGTTTCTGAGGCTGGACGGCTCTGTGTGGACGACTGACAAAGATGGTATTATACTGGATTTGCTATCAGCTGAGATAACCGCCAAAACAGGCAAAAATCCTAGTGAACACTATAGGGAGCTGGAAGGCAGATTTGGTTCTCCGATATATGAGAGGATGGATGCAAAGGCGACTCCATCACAAAAAGCAAAACTCAAAAAGCTTGTCCCAGAAGATGTGAGTGCTACGACTCTAGCAGGTGAGACGATAACGGCGAAACTGACAAAAGCCCCTGGTAACGGCGAGTCTATCGGAGGGCTAAAAGTCACTACCGAAAACGGCTGGTTCGCCGCTCGTCCATCTGGTACAGAGGATGTTTACAAGATATATGCGGAGAGCTTCAAAGGGGCTGAACATCTAAGGCAGATTCAAGCAGAAGCACAGGAGCTAGTCTCAAGCGTTATTAGCTAACCAAAAAGGGGTGTCTATGCAAAAACTACCGATACACTACGACTGCTCCACATTTGGAGAGATGGATTCGTACCATTTTAGAGAAGGCTCGCACTACAAGCTATTTAACAAACTTGGCTCGCAAAAACTCACTAGAGATGGCGTAGATGGCGTCTATTTTGGCGTGTGGGCTCCAAACGCTAGATTTGTCTCCGTCATGGCAGATTTTAATAGTTTTGACAAGAGTGCTCATCCGATGAAACTGAGAGATGATGGCTCTGGTGTATGGGAGTGTTTTATTGAGGGTGTGCAGAGTGGGTGCAATTACAAGTATTGGCTTGAGTCAGCTGATGGCGGTTACTGCGAGGAAAAGAGCGACCCGTATGCCTTTCTCTGGGAGATTCCACCTCACTCTGCGACTCGTGTTTGGGGGCTTGATTACTCTTGGAGTGATGATGAGTGGATGAAATCAAGAGGTGAAAAAAACGCTATTCATGCACCAATATCAGTCTATGAAGTTCACCTAGGCTCTTGGATGAGAGGTGATGAGGGCGTGATTTTGAGCTATAGAGAGATAGCCGATAGATTAGC
>CAZNYV010000151.1:0-3921 GCA_964577355.1 uncultured Campylobacteraceae bacterium | reverse complement strand
ATTTTTTTGCTCCATCAAGACTCACACCCTCCATCTCAAAATCAAGAAGCTCTAGCTTGAGAGACATTTTCTGTTCTTCATCTAGCTTATCGGTTTCATACACATGCTTCAAAGCATCGTAGACGGCTCTATTTTGTGATAGTTTTGTAGAGTATTCTGATAGTAGTGGGAGTAGTTCTTTTATTGCTTTTTGAGTTTTTTTGCTGTTTGCCACACCATTTAGATGAGATATTGGTTGAAATTCGAAATTGAGAGCCTCTTCTAGTTCAAATAGTGGTAGTGCAAAATTCTGAAAAGTTTTTGGTTCTATAGAGAGTAGTTTTTTTATCTGATTTGTATTTGATTTGATTTGAGATTTGACTTTTGTTATTTTGGAGTCCAAATCCTTGTACTCAAACTCTTGGAAACTATATAATTTATTTATCATGCTTATGGCTCTGCTCTTCTTTTTTTTTGATCATTTTTTCATATTTTTGGTGGAAGTTTTCTTCTCCGTGTCTCAACTTGGCAAGCTCTTCATTTATATGCATCTCTATTTCTTGTTCACACTTTTCGACCTCATTTAAGGGTTTGATTCCTTTGTTATTATCAGCCATTTTGTTCTCTCTTGTTATTGCTTTTTATGTTTTGAATCTATTTAGCTTGTCGTCAACATCTCTGGTCATTTTGTACAGATTTTCTGCCGCCGCTGCTATATCATCAACACTCTTCATATTTGATGTTGATATTGTTCTTATCTCTTCTATTTGTGAAATTATAGTCTCTGTACCTTTTGCATTGGACAAAGATGAGTCAACAAGCATTTGAACGGCATGCGTGGCTGTAACCATAACTTCCACGCTCTGGTTTATTTTATTTTCCACATCCATAGTTGCATGAATCATTTCTTGGATGTTCTCGACTTTGTCTCCCATTTGTGAACTTACATTATTTATAGCTTCGACAATAGAGCTGATTGTTGCATTGATTTCAACTAGACTTTTTTGTGTTCTCTCTGCCAACTTTCTAACTTCGTCTGCAACAACAGCAAATCCTCTACCATGCTCACCAGCTCTTGCCGCTTCGATAGCTGCGTTGAGTGCAAGTAGATTCGTTTGGTCGGCAATATCGTTTATTACACCAAGAACTTGTTTTACTTGTTCGGCTTCAGTTGCTAGATGCTCAAGTTTGGCTGCCAACTCTGTGTCTTCTTCTGCGTTTGCTTTTACGCTATTTGTTAGTTTGACTATTTCTATTCTTGAGTTTGACAAATCTTCATTTGCTCGTTTGATGTCATCTCTTGTTTGGTTTGCACTTGATATTGAACTCTCTAGGGCTGACTTGATTTTGTTTCCGCCATCTGATGTGCTTATGACTACTTTTGTCTCTTCTTCAGCTCTTTTGCCTATTTGTATTGAAGTTTTGCTGAGCTCAGATGCGACTGCAGCTGTCTCTGATGCCTCTGTTTTGATGTCTTTTATGGTGTTGCTCATAATTTCTATCAAATGGTCAAACCCGTCTGCGATACGACCTATCTCATCGTGGCTTTGCATTTTTACTTGTCTTGTCAAATCTTTTGATTCTGAGATGTTTTCTATATTTTGTTGCAGTTCACTTAGCCTAAAAACAATACCTTTTGAAATTACAACAAGTGGTATGAAGCCAAAAATAAAAACGATTCCACCAAATATCAACATTGACTTTGTTCCAAATGAGATAGAGTCATCAACATCTTTTACGGATGCACTTGCAGCCAATTCTTTTTGTTTTACCACTCTTTCGAAGGCCTCTCTTCCAGCTTCTGCTGGTGGTGTAGCTTCTATTTTATATCGTTGATATGCAGCTGACAGGGATGCTTGGCTTTTGTCTGATTTGCCTATTGAGAGCATAATTTCTCTAGCAACACCGACGAATTGCAAAGTTTTTTCTTTTGCATCTTTGACATCTGCAGCTTCGTTTGGCGGGCTTAGTTTTTCAATTTCTTCAAAATTTTTCGTTATTTCAGTAGATGTTTTTTCGAATCTCTCCATACCTTTGTCAAAATCGTTACCGAGCATAATATCTCTAGTCAGACGAGAAATTAGATTGAGGTCTCTAGCCACCTCTATTGTTAGGATTTCAGCTTTTGCATTGCGGTCTTTTAGTGTATAAAACTCTGATTGTATCGTTTTGAGGGAGCTGAAAACTAGATATGTCATCATCATTGAGGAAACAACCAAAAAAGCTGTGATTCCCATTAGCTTCTGTTTAATAGTAATATTTTTGAACATCTGTAACCCTGTCGTAATTTATATTTCTGATGCTAACTGCATTTTAGATTAATAAGACTTAAGTACCCCTGTAGAATGAGGGTAAAAATAGAGAAATCTTATAGAATTTCTCTACTACCTTTTTTGTCGGCTTCAGAAATTACACCAGTATTTTCTAACTGTTCGACTATCCTTGCCGCGCGGTTATAGCCTATCTGAAGTCTTCGTTGGATGTAGCTGATAGATGTTTTTCTCTCGCTCAAGACTATATTCTTCGCATCTTCGTAAAGCTCATCCAAATCATCGCTAAACTCAGTGGTTCCTCCACCTGAGACGCTTCCATTTGCATCTTGCAAGAAGCTTTCGTCATAGCTTGGAGAGCGGAGTTTTTTGAGGTATTCGACTACTTTTTCTATTTCATCTTCGCTAGACCAAGGAGCGTGAAGCCTGACAACGCCGCTTGAACCTGGAGGTGTAAAGAGCATATCCCCTCGTCCTAGTAAACTCTCTGCGCCCATTTGGTCAAGTATTACTTTTGAGTCGATTTTTTGTCCTACTTTGAAGCTGACACGACTCGGTAGGTTGGCTTTTATAAGCCGTGTTACAACATCTACACTTGGTCGTTGAGTCGCAACGATGAGGTGGATACCGCTCGCCCTTGCCATCTGTGCAAGTCTTGCGATGCTTAGCTCAACATCTTTGCCACTTGTCATCATAAGGTCGGCTAGCTCGTCGATTATTACGACTATGTAAGGAAGCTTCTCGTAGCCCTCTTTTGTACCTTTTTCATTGTAATTTTCGATATTTTTTGTTTTTGTTTTGCTCATCAAAAGATATCTTCGCTCCATCTCCATAACCATATTTGAGAGAGCAGCTATTGCCTGTTTTGGCTTTGTTATTACTGGTGTGAGTAGATGCGGAATATCATTGTAAATACTAAATTCGAGCATTTTTGGGTCTATCATCATCAATTTCAACTCATCTGGCGAGTTTTTGTATAGTAGCGAGAGTATCATCGCATTGATACCGACTGATTTTCCGCTTCCAGTAGTCCCCGCTATGAGCAAGTGTGGGAGTTTTTTTAGGTCTGTTACAAAGGCGTTTCCAACAATATCTTTGCCCAGTATAAGTGTCAATTTGGATTGTGATTTTGCAAAAAGGTCACTCTCTACGAGGTCTCTCATGTAGATTGTCTGGACATCTTTGTTCGGAATCTCTATGCCGACGACATCTTTGCCAGGAATTGGTGCTTGAATACGAATAGTCTGAGCCTTGAGAGCCATCGCTATGTCGTCTTGGAGTGTCAGAATCCTTGAAACTTTGATATTTGCTGCAGGTTTGAATTCAAAAGTGGTTACAACAGGTCCAGTATAAGTGCGGACGACATCGCCTTCGATTTTGAATTTTTTTAGCTTATCTATAAGCTCAGCGATTTTTTCGTCTATTTCTACTTCATTGACTTCACTTTTTTTGACAGGGGGTTTGGCGAAAATGTCGCTAGGAGGGAGTTTCCAGCCAATTTGTTTTTCTACATTTCCAAGCTTGATATCCTTTAGAAGCTCTTTGTTTTCTTCGAGCTCTTTTACAATTTCGACACCAGCCGCGCTTTCACTTTTGATTTTTTTGAATTTTTTCACACCTTCTGGTTGAGGTTGCTCACTCTCATCTGTTTGCTTGTCATTTCGTGTGTTTT
>CAZNYV010000150.1:0-3932 GCA_964577355.1 uncultured Campylobacteraceae bacterium | reverse complement strand
GCATGGACGCTGCGATTTCTGCTGTAGGTGTTGATTTGAGTGCGCAAATGGTTGCCAGAGCCAAAAGCATTGGCATAAATGCAAGGTGTGTTGATGTTTGCGATATTCGAGATGAGCAATATGACTGCGCTACGGCGATATTTGATGTTCTAAACTATATTCCTGCTGTTGATATTCCAAGATTCTTTGATTGTGTTGCAAACCTCCTCCCTGTTGGCGGTACATTCATTGCTGATATAAACACACTGCACGGTTTTGCGGAAGTGGCAGATGGTGATGCTAGATTTTATGACGAAACCAGAGAGCTTTTTGTCTCTGCTCAGTTCGACGGCGAGAGGCTTGAGAGTGAGTTTATCTTGTTCAAAAAAGCGGATGATATTTATCGTAAAACTGGCTCAAAAATCACTCAATACTACCACACAAAGAAGCTTTTTAGGTCGCTATCTGGCTGGAAACTAGAAAAATCAATACCTATCAAGCTATTTTCAGATACCGCAGACAAAGAGCTCTTGCTATTCACAAAGATTTAGACTTCTTTCATAACTCATTTTAAGTTTTTGTTAGAGCTAAATGGGATGAGATTCAAGGGTAAAATTTATGAGCCTATCCGTAGATAAGCGAATAAATTTTATCAAAGAATATCGCACATTTAGCCTAACCCAGAGGGCTTTGCAGATATTCATCTATACTTTGTCATATTTGCTTGCAATAGCTAGCTATTCCTTCGCAAATCTTCCTAGTCTATATAAATATCTGCTAAAGCAAAAACCAAAATGAGTTGTGAAAGAAGTCTTTTTTATAATACCTCGTTTATGACGATTTCCTAGTGCAACTACAAGGAGGTATTAAGATGCAAATCAATCAAGCACAACTAGCTGTCAATAGCTACACTACAACCATCAAAGCTGATTTTACAGCAACAGACACTACTGGGTCACAGACTTCTACAGACACAACACAAGATACTTTGGCTCAAGATATAAAAGATGGCAAAGTAAGTGCGAAAGATATTTCAAACAGTTATATCTTTAAGTACAACCTTGAGATACAGTCGATAGCTACCACTACGAGTACGGTTCAAGGTGCTGGGCAGAGCTTGGATAAAGTAAAAGAGCTTCTAAGCAAACTTGATGTTTCAAAGACTGGCTATAGCGGTAAGGCAATACAGGATATGACACCTGACGAGGCGAAGGCTTTGGTTGCTGATGATGGCTTCTTTGGTGTAGCGCAAACATCAAAAAGACTATCAGATTTTGTCCTAGCTGGCGGAGGCGATGATGTCGAGAAGCTAAAAGCTGGCAGAGAGGGCATGCTCAAGGGTTTCAAAGATGCTGAGCAAATATGGGGCGAGAAGCTTCCTGATATTGCCTATCAAACCATCCAGAAAGCCACAGAGACAATAGACAAAAAAATAGAGGAGCTGGGCGGAAAGGCTTTGGACGCTACTGCTTAGCAAACAATATGTTTAAGTGCTAATTTTAAAAAATTTAGAGCTTAAACTTGACAATACTACACTAAAGTTGTACAATTTCAACATATAAAGCAAAGTCTACTGGATCTGCTTTAGAGCTTTTGCAGTCCCAACTGTAATTGTAATATTATGTAATAAGAAGGAGTACATTATGAATATATTCGACAAACTAACTAATAATCTGCAAGAATCAATTGATGGTGCGGTAGCACTAGCTCTACACAATCAAAACCAAGAAGTTTCACCAATACACCTTTTGTGGAAATTGGCAACAGATACAAATTCAATACTCAATCAGGCGATGAACAAGCTAAACTCA
Organism: uncultured Campylobacteraceae bacterium; assembly: GCA_964577355.1. Classification (GTDB taxonomy): domain Bacteria; phylum Campylobacterota; class Campylobacteria; order Campylobacterales; family UBA6016; genus CAZNYV01. Next base: position 2,142 of record CAZNYV010000150.1, on the reverse strand, counting down.
GATAAAAAAGCTATCGAACTTGAGATGCGAAGTGAGGCTGACAAGCTACCAAAAGTCTCAAATATACAAAAAGAAAATATGAAAATCTCAAAATCTCTAATCGACGCACTTGGCAAGGCTGAGGGGCATGCTGTGAAGTGGGGCGATGAGTTTGTGGCAGTTGATAGCTTTTTGATAGCAAACATAAAAGAGCCTTTTATCAAAAATACACTCGCAAAATATGTCAATACGAGCGAGTTGATAAAAACACTAGAAGCTATCAGGGGTGGCAAAAAAATCGACTCTCAAAGTGCCGATGAGAAGCTGGAGAGTCTTGAGAAATATGGCAAGGATTTGACTGCTCTCGCTAGAGAAGGTAAGCTTGACCCTGTGGTTGGCAGGGATGAAGAGGTATATCGAACGCTTCAAATCCTCATCCGTAAGACCAAAAATAATCCAATCTTGCTAGGTGAGCCAGGTGTCGGCAAGACAGCTATCGTGGAGGGAATTGCTCAGAGAATTATCGCAGGTGATGTGCCATCAAGCCTAAATAACAAACGAGTTATAGAGCTTGATATGGGAGCTTTGATAGCTGGAGCGAAGTATAGAGGAGAGTTCGAAGATAGACTAAAAGCCGTCATCGAAGAGGTCAAAAAAGACAAAAATATCATACTTTTTATAGATGAAATACATACCATCATAGGTGCTGGAGCATCTGAGGGGTCGATGGATGCGGCAAATCTACTAAAACCAGCACTGGCAAGAGGGGAGCTCAGAACTATTGGTGCGACGACGCTCAAAGAGTATCGCAAGTATTTTGAGAAAGATACAGCGATGCAGAGACGATTTCAGCCAGTCAGCGTAAACGAACCGAGTCAGAACGAGGCAATAGCCATCATGAGGGGTATCAAGGAGAATCTCGAAGCGCATCATCATATCACGATTCTCGATGAAGCTCTGATTGCGAGCGTGAAGCTCTCGAGTAGATATATTAGCGATAGATTTTTGCCAGACAAAGCTATTGACCTGATAGACGAAGCAGCAGCTGGACTCAAAATGCAGATAGAGTCAGAGCCAGCGGAGCTTGACCGTACGAAGAGGGAGATTTCTAGGCTTTTGGTCGAAAAAGAGGCTCTCAAGATGGAAAAAGAGGGCAAGAACAGCGCTAGGTTGAGCGAACTAGAAAAAGAATTGGCTGATTTGAAAGAGTCAAAAAGAGTGCTTGAGGCTAGGTTTGAAAATGAAAAAGGCGTATTTAGTTCGATAGGTGACCTCAAAGCCAAGATAGAAGAGGCGAAGAGAGAGGCGGAAGTAGCCAAAAGAGAGACGAACTTCAACAAAGCGGCTGAAATAGAGTATGGCAAAATCCCAAATCTGCAACGAGAGCTAGAAGATGCAAACACCAAATGGAATGTGATGAAAGAGGGTGGTGTGCTTCTCAAAAATGATGTCGACGAGGAGAGTGTGGCTGCTGTTGTAGCGAAGTGGACTGGGATTCCAGTGTCAAAAATGCTTCAAAGCGAAAAAGACAAAGTGCTCCACATAGAAGATGTCCTCAAAAAAGAGGTGATAGGTCAAGATAAAGCAATCAAAGCTGTTGCAAGAGCTATCAAACGAAACAAAGCAGGGCTTAGCGATTCAAACCGCCCGATTGGAAGCTTCCTTTTTCTAGGACCAACAGGTGTGGGCAAGACTGAGACGGCAAAATCGCTGGCTAGATTTTTGTTTGATAGTCAAAAAGCGATGATACGACTCGATATGAGCGAATATATGGAAAAACAATCAGTTAGCCGTCTAGTGGGTGCGCCTCCTGGATATGTGGGTTATGATGAGGGTGGTCAGTTGACTGAGGCTGTCAGACGCAAACCGAATAGCGTGATACTATTTGAAGAGGTCGAGAAAGCTCATCCAGATGTGTTTAATATGCTCTTGCAGGTGCTCGACGATGGGCGATTGACCGACAACAAAGGGGTGACTGTTGATTTCAAAAATACAATTATCATACTGACTTCAAATATAGCTTCCGACAAAATCATGACTCTGAGCGATGAAAAAGCTAGAGAGAGTGCTGTCTGGGACGAATTGAAGCTAAGATTCAAGCCTGAATTCCTCAATCGACTCGATGATGTTGTGATATTTAGCCCGCTTGGCTATGAACAAATA
>CAZNYV010000149.1:0-3964 GCA_964577355.1 uncultured Campylobacteraceae bacterium | reverse complement strand
CATATATGTATCTAGACATGACATTTTTGTATTTGGTTTTATGTTTAAATGGTTCAAGAATTCGCAAACTTTTTCATTTACCTCTTCTGATGACATAGTGTCTATTCGAGTGATAACGACAGCATTTCTGTTTTGACTCAATTTCTCAGAATATGTTGAGAGTTCATTTTTCAAAGTTTCATACTGCTTGATTAGACTATCCATGCGAGCTATATCAAGGCAGAAAAGGTTGATTTTTGTTCGCTCAATGTGTCGTAAGAACTCAAATCCAAGACCTCTTCCCTCAGATGCACCCTCTATAATTCCTGGAATATCTGCCCAAACGAAAGAGCTGTAGTTGTCAACTTCTACTACACCCAAGTTTGGTTTAAGTGTCGTAAATTCATAGTCAGCCACTTCTGGACGAGCAGCTGAAACTGAAGCAATTAGAGTAGATTTACCAACATTTGGAAAGCCAACCAGACCGACATCAGCAATCATTTTAAGCTCTAGTCGAACTCTTTTTTCGATTCCTGGAAGTCCAGGTTGTGCATATGTAGGTTTTTGGTTCGTAGAAGAACGAAAGTGAGTGTTACCTAGACCACCCTTGCCACCTTGCAAAAATAGCTTGGTTTCGTGAGATTCGGTCATATCAAGTAGAACTTGTTCTGTTTCTACATCAATAACTTGTGTTCCGACTGGTACAATGAGTGTGAGGTCGTCACCACGAGCGCCAGTTTTACATTTGTTTAGACCAGGGACACCATTTTTAGCTCTATGGTGGTGTTTGCCACGATAGTTGTTGAGGCTGTCAGCATTTGGGTCGGCATAAAAATATATGCTTCCGCCATCACCGCCATCACCACCAGATGGTCCACCGGCTATTACGAATTTTTCTCTGTGAAATGCTACCGCTCCAGCACCGCCTTTGCCAGAGCTTACCGTTACATCGACTCTATCGGTAAACATCTGTTAGGCTTCTTTCGGGTATTTAATTGTAGATTATTGTGCAGGATAAACAGAAACTTTTTTTCTGTCTTTATCTTTTCTCTCGAATTTGACAATACCGTCAACGAGTGCATATATAGTATGATCTTTGCCCATACCAACATTCAAACCAGGGTGGATTTTTGTTCCTCTTTGTCTGATAATGATATTGCCAGCTCTACAAGCTTGTCCGCCTGATTTTTTAAGTCCAAGCCTTCTACCTATCGAGTCTCTATTGTTCTGGGTACTCCCCTGACCTTTCTTGTGTGCCATATCTAACTCCTAGTTATGCCGCTATCTCAGTGATAACAACTCTTGTGAAATCTCTTCTAAAGCCTCTTTTGACTTTTGAATCTTTTCTTCTTCTTTTTTTGAAAGTGACAACTTTTCTGCCTCTACCTTCATTGACTACAACGGCTTTTACAACTGCACCTGCTACGAATGGTGTGCCAAACTTTGGAGCATCTCCGCCTACCATCAAAACCTCACTAATGTTAAGTTCAGATTTTGGCTCAAGACCCATATGGTCAAGCAAAACTTCATCGCCAACAGCTACTTTATATTGTTTCCCGCTAGCTTTAATTACTGCGTACATCTTTTATACCCTTGAAAAAAATTAGGACGCGGATTGTACTAAAAAATACATAAAAGATAGTTTAATGGTTTATTTGCGGTTTTATTTTTTGTAAAAATAGCAAAAATTACTATCTTGAGAGAATAAAAAATTTAACCAATCCAAAGTATTCATAAATAGCTGTAAAACAGTTACCAAGATGACCATATGTTGGTAGAAATGAGAATGGGTTAAAGCTTGGCTTGTCATTGTATGAAAAATCTGCTGCTTTTGGTGTTACAGTAAAGCCAGCTTTTTCGAACAATCTAATACTTCTATTCATATGTGTCGCGCTTGTAACCAAAATGATTGATGGGTTCTTAATTCCAGTTGATGCTATAATTTTGTAGCTCTCTTGTGCATTTTGATATGTGTCTTGGCTTTTGTCATCAAAAGCAAATGAGAATTGTTTGGGCTTATAAACCAGCGGTGCATTGATATGCAAAGAGCTTAGCATATATTTTGCTCTAGCTTCGACACATTTGACTTCGTTCATTCCGCCCATTTTGTCTCCACCACCACTGAAAACAAGCGGTAGATTTAGCTTTGACGCCACTAGAAAAGCCTCATTGAACCGTCGCTCTGTAAAACTAGATAGATTGTTGTCGCTACTGAAAAATCCAGCTCCGCCACCGAGGGAGACTACCGCGTCATATGAGCCATTTAGCTCTGTTGTCTTTGTGTATTTTGATTCGAGTGGCTTGACAATAAGAAGTGTTCCAAAATCGCAAGACAAAAACCATAGCAAAAATGCTGATAAAAAAGTAGTTATTTGTAGTTTTGGTGACTTAGAGATTTTGAATCCAAGAATGAGCAGAAGTAAAATAAGGGGCACTGGAGAGAGCACCCCGTAGATAAAGATTTTTGAAGCTATAAATACTAAATCCACTAAATGTACTCAACCTCTTTTGTGCCTTCTGCTAATTCGCCTATCACATAGCCGTCAGTATTTGCGAGAACATTGGCTACATTTTCTGGACTTACAACCCAAATCATCCCAACGCCCATATTAAATGTTCTCATCATTTCTGATTTTTCAACATGTTTGCTCATATATTCAAATATAGGGAGAATTCTGATGTCAGACTCTTTTATGACTGCTTTTAAGCCATCTGGTAGTACACGAGGCAGGTTCTCAGTGATGCCGCCACCAGTGATATGCGAGAGAGCGTTTAGCCAGCTTTTGCATTTTTTGAACTCTTTTACATATATTCTAGTTGGCTTAAGTAGCACATCTGCCATCGTATCGCCTGCAAATTCATCTGTAAATCTATGGCTAAGTTTTTCAAATATTAGTTTTCGTACAAGCGAGTATCCGTTGGAATGTACTCCGCTTGATGGAAGTGCTATCAAAATATCACCAGCTTTGCATCTGTTTTCTCTTTGCGCATCTGCTTTTTCGGCGATACCAACGGAAAAACCTGCAAGGTCAAAATCATTTTTGAAATACATTCCAGGCATTTCAGCTGTTTCTCCGCCAATCAGCGAACACTCAGCTCTTTTGCATCCTTCTGCTATTGAGGCGATGACAACTTCCGCGTCTTCTACGCTAAGCTTGCCTGTTGCATAGTAGTCCAAAAAGAACATAGGCTCTGCAAAGTTACAAATAAGGTCATTTACACACATTGCAACAAGGTCTATACCGACACCATCAAGTCTGCCACTATCTATTGCTAGCTTGAGCTTTGTTCCGACACCGTCTGTTGCTGCCATGAGAACTGGCTGTTTGTATCCAGATGGTAGTTCATAGGCACCAGAAAATGAGCCAACCCCACCCAATACAAGGGGTGAAAATGTAGCTTTTGCTAGAGGTTTGATTTTTTCTACGAGGCTATTGCCTGCATCTATGTCGACGCCAGCGTCTTTGTAGCTAAGTTTTTGCATATTTATCCGTTTATTTTTTATCGTTACATTTTGGCATTATTTTGCCAAGAATCCATATTGATGGGCAGAAATCAGTAATCGCCCAAACAGCTATCATAACTATCACAAATCCCAGAATTAGCAGTCCAATTGAATTTAGACTAGGGATTGTTAGGCAATAAAAAGCTACTGAGAGCACAGCTGCCATCATGGCTCTTTGAATCTTTTCTACACACATTTTAGCTCCATAAGGTCTGTAAAGTTAGGGTCTGATTTTAACGCAACAAAGCTAAAGTCTGGAATTGATAGATATTTTGATAAAAAATAAAATTGTTTCAAAAATGAGCATAAAAGTTGCACGCGAATGTGTAAATTTTATGTTAGTATACTAAAATATATCACTAAATAAAAAAGAATTATAATCACAGGAATTGTCTTATGTTAAACAAACTTATAATAGTTTTATCTCTCCTCCCCTCCCTCCTATTCTCCTCCATAGGTAAGATAACAATCTCCTCTGGA
>CAZNYV010000148.1:1564-4074 GCA_964577355.1 uncultured Campylobacteraceae bacterium | reverse complement strand
GCAATGCTAAAAAGAGCCAAGGCTGGCGAGGATGCGACTTTTATCGAAGTGCCACTCTCTCCTGAAGAGCTGAGAGCTACCATCCAAAACTGGATAGATAACGAGTATGAGGTCAGCCTACACAAAGGTATCAACATGACACCAAAAGCCAAATGGAAGTCATGCCTCATACCTCCTAGAGGTCTTAGCAATGAGAGGGTGCTTGACCTCCTCATGGGTCAAAGCAGATACTACACAATAAGCAAAGAAGGTATCAAGTTCCGAGAGGATGGCAAAGAGTTTATCTATGCAGCTGTAGAGCTAGTCGGGCATGTAGGCAAAAAAGTTAAGTGCATACTGCCTGATGAGATGAGTGAGATAGCAGTATATGACGCAGACAGTAGTGTGTTTATCTGCATGGCTCACGACCCAGCTTGGTTTGGTGGAAGCCGTGAAGCTGCTGCCATCATGCAAAAAGAGTACAAAAAACAAGTGAGCATGGCTACCAAGGCATCCAAAGAGGCTGACAAACTCTCAAGAGAGCTGAGCGACCCTACAGCTCTGAGCAGAACTGCACCAACTCCAATACAAAGTGAGGATATGAAGGAAATCAGACGAGTAGCTGATACTCCAGCAATAATCGAAGCTAGGGAAGCTGTAGTGGATGCCCCACTGACAGGTGGCAGACCAGCCTTTGAAACATATACAGATAGGTTCGTATGGGCTATTGAGAATGACGACTGGAACGAAAAAGACCAAAAGCTGGCTGATAAATATCCAGAGGCTTTTGAAATGGCACAAAATCGAGTTAAAAAAGTCGGGTAAGCATTCATCGAGGGGACGCAATCAGTCCCCTCTATTGAGTGTTTAGATTATCAGAAAATTTAAACACATAAACCAACATAAAGGACATTCATGAAGGAACAATTCGTAGACACAGAGAATTATACCAAATTAAAAGAAAGCCTTGCCATGCTCAAGACACTGCCAAGAACTATGGACAGGTTTGGGCTAGGCTATGGGAACTATGGACTCGGTAAAAGTTTTATACTAGAGAGAATAACAGCTAAGGAAAACGCTATCTTGCTAAGAGTAATGCAGTCTTGGACCGTAAAAGCTCTTCTTAGAACTCTCTGTAAAGAGCTTGGACTAGATATAAACGGAAATGCTTTTGACTTACAGGTACGAGTTACAGAGGAGCTAAGAGCATCACCTAGGATTATCATAATCGATGAGATTGACTATATTTTGACAAGCAAGCAGCGCGATGTGCTTGAGCTTGTTAGAGATATACATGACCAAGCTAGAGTTATTACTTACATGATAGGCATGGAGCAAGCCGACGCAAAGCTGAGACGAAATCAACATTACCATTCGAGAATTACTGAATTCGTAAAATTCAAACCAACATGCGCGCGAGACATCGAAAAGTTTTGTGAGCTGTCTGAAGTAAGGCTAGAGGCTGATTTGATAGATTATTTTACTACTCAGCATCCAAATCTAAGGCTAGTTAAAAAATTCATCGTTAGGCTAGAGGCGGAAGCAGAGAAAAATGACCTAGAGAGTGTCAACCTAGCAACATTCAAGAGGTTAGGGGTAGAAAATGCAGGTAGGGAGTAAATGTCGAAGAATAAAACCAACAAAAATACAGATGTTATGGGGTTTCATGCGACGCAATCGTACCTTTAGAGTTGGTGATGTGATGGCAGTCTTAGACTTGACACTTGGTTTTTGTAAGCAGACACTTTGGTATTTTGAACAAGCTAAATATTTAAAACTTGAGTCTAATATTGGCAAGTACAGGGACAGGGTGTACACGCTCATCAAAAATACTGGAGCAAAAAACCCTTCGATTGTCAACGGCATAGTCTATGATTACAACAATAAAGAGTCCATAAACATTGGAAAAAAAACAGATGCTATACGGGAGACTATAAAAGAAATCTTCAAAGATAAAGAGATTAAGCATGAGGATATTCTAGGACTCACTAAGCTCCCAAAAAGTACAGTCGTAGCTCATTTAAAACGACTGATGAAGGAGGGATATATAGAAAAAGTTGGGGTCGGGATATATAAGCGCTGCAGGCAAAGCGAGGAAAACAATGAGTCTTGACCTACTTAAAAAAGCACTAAAACACGAGGGGACGCTGGCAAAAGTATCGGCAAAAAGCGGAGCTGGCAGGACGGCTCTAAGTCTCATCCTCTCAAACAAATACCCAAGCTCACCTGACAAAGTCCTAGCCAAAATCAGGAGCACATACGACTTCCTAGAGAGTACGCTCATCAAGTGCCCAGCGCTCAAGGATGAGATACACCCAAATGTCTGTAAGAGGTACAAAGAGGCGGTAAAAGCCAAAAAAGAACTGGGCGGTATTACTTTTGTGCTGGTCCGTGAGACCTGCCCATACTGCCCTAATTACTAATCAAAAAAAATCAAAAGGTCGCAAGATGATAAAAACAAAAATCACACTTGTCGTAAATGCAAGATGTATGAATTGTGAACACTCTATCGTAGACGAAGAGTTGGACGC
>CAZNYV010000148.1:0-1512 GCA_964577355.1 uncultured Campylobacteraceae bacterium | reverse complement strand
ATGACAACTGCTGTGAAGGGTGGGCAATATCTCCCGAGAGAGTAAAGGAGATTTGCTCATGAAATACTTAATAGCGCTGACCATCGTATCTTGGGGATTTTTTCTGTTTATATCCGTACAAGGTGTCAGGTATATGAACCATTTGGAATGTCAAATAGATGTAGCCGAAACAGAAAAAAATAAAACAAGCGAAGAGCTTGCAACGACAAAAGCATGGGCTGAGTCACTTGACATGGATAACCAAAGGCTAGTAGATGAGCTATATGGAGGTAAAAAACATGACCACCGCAGAGCTGAATAGACGAAGGCGCACGAGTGGGCATCCAAGTATCGAAGAGCTGCGCAGTATAGAGGGTATGGTAGCACCAGCACCGCCCAAAATACGAGCCAGCAGATATGTGCCATATGGTGATAAATCAGCATCTATGAAAGCATATCACGCCAGAAAAAGGGAGGCAAAGAATGCAAATAAGAATAGTCAATGATGGCAAGAGCATAGAGATAGTCGCAAAAGATGGTGGTTGCCAGATGTTTTATGCCACTAGGGATTATGCACAAATAACAGTACCTATCGAGGATATGATGGAAGAGCTGGCAAAGATTGGCATAGTATCGCCGCAACTTGGAGATCATACGCATCAGGCGCAGGGGTTGTTTGACCTAGTCGCACCCCCCCCCGTGACGCAACACACCCAAAGCAGTTAAGGCTATGGGATGAGACTACGACTAAATGATAGTGGGCGCTTTGAGGAAAAGGTAAAGACTCTCAGGCTCAATCTTCAAAATCTCAGGCGCGCAGTAGATGGCAGCTTGTTTCGAGACGAAGCCAAAAAAGCCCTAAAAGCTGGCTACAAAATCCGCTTCCACGACTGGGCAGACGGTCAATATATCGAGTACAAAAACAAGCAAATAATAGATGAGACTGGCGCTATGCTAGATGACGAGATATTTTTTAGCAGAGAGGGCTGGCATATATATGAATAGCAATTTCACAGAGCCGTTAAATTCGTTAACGGTTCGATGAAGTGGCTTAGGTCGCTATCTTAATACAAAGGAATGATATGGCTCAAACAGACGCCAGAGGCTTTTGGCTCAACCCAAAAGGTGAGCCTGTCCACAAGGACATGATACGGGTCAATGAAAAAATCAGAGATGAGACGGTTGAAAAACTAACGAGTAAAGCTATCGACTTTTCTGCCATGCTGTCAGCATTTAAGACTAGGGCAAACGAGGAGGTAGATAGTTATTTTGCCCTATTGCTACAGAACTATGGTATGGATGAAAAAGCCAAAAGCAAAAAAGGCAATCTGACACTAGAAAACTATAGCGGTACTGCAAAAGTAGAAATCAGAGTGCATGAGACTCTTGAGTTTGACGAAAAGCTACAAGTGGCAAAGATGAAGGTAGATGAGTATCTCAATGATGTTACCAAAGACTCTCCAGCTGAAATCAGAACACTAATCACAAAAGCCTTTGAGGTTGACAAAAAAGGCAATATCGAGTCCAAAAAGA
>CAZNYV010000147.1:0-4156 GCA_964577355.1 uncultured Campylobacteraceae bacterium | reverse complement strand
AGGTGCTCCAGTGTTGTGAACCAAACGCTATCTTTGCCGTCCCTGGTGCTATTGGTGCTACTGCTGAGATTGTGTCAAGCTCAGAGATTGCTGTAGAGTCGATAATTGTGAGGGTAGGGGTGGCACCGCTTCCCAGTCTGGCACCTCCAGAAGTGGTTGAGCCAGATAATATTATAAAAAGGTTACTTCCCATTGAGGCTATGGAGTTTTGTACGCTTTGTTGCACACCCGCACCTACAGCTGACATGATGATAACTGCTGCTACACCAATAACCATACCGAGCATGGTGAGAAACGAACGAAGTCTATTGGCTTTAAGCGCGCTCCACGCCTCTCCTAGCATCGTACTACTAATCATGGAAAACAGCTTCGTTTGTAGGTGTGTCGCTTTGGATATTGCCATCTTTGAATTTGACCAGTCTTTTTGAATACATTGCGATGTCTGGTTCGTGCGTGACAAGGACGATGGTGATGCCAAAGTCTCTATTGAGAGCACTAAACAGCTCCATGATTTCCTTGCTTGTCTTGGTGTCCAGATTGCCTGTTGGCTCATCAGCTAGAATCAGTTTTGGGGAGTTGACAAGCGCTCTTGCTATGGCTACTCTTTGCTGTTGTCCGCCTGAGATTTGGTTTGGCATATATTCACCGAAGCTCTCAAGCCCTACTTTTTGCAACATCTCTTTTGCCTTTTGGACTCTGGTGTGTCTGTCTGTTTTGCAATAGACGAGTGGAAGTGAGACATTGTCTATCAGGGTGTTCCGCGAAAGTAGATTGAATCCTTGAAAAACAAAGCCTATGACACTATTTCGAAGCTCTGCCAGTGCGTCTTTGTTCAGCTCCTTTACATTGCTTCCATTTAGGAAATAGTCCCCGTCTGTCGGCGAATCTAGGCAACCTAGGATATTCATAAAAGTAGATTTTCCTGAGCCAGACGGACCCATGATGGCGACGAACTCCCCGCTCCCCACTTCCAAATCTACATTTATGAGGACTGGAACTTCTCCAGCCCCTGTGTGGTAACTTTTGCTGAGATTTTTTATTGAGATGACTGACGACATCAGAACATTTTCATCGGAGGATTAGATTTGCTCTTGCCTCCGTTTTGTTCGTTTTCATCAACGATAACTTGGTCGCCAGCTTTTAGATTGTCGGACAACACCTCTGTTGATTTGTTATCAGTGATACCAAGCTTGACTCGGAGTGCTTCTGGTTTGCCATCTCTCAAGACAAATACAGTGCCCATTTTTGTATCTCGTTTTTTTGCACTATCGCTTTGCGCACCTTGATTTGCATTGGCTGGTTTTTTCTGCCAATTCTCTTTTTTGAAATCTTTTGGTTTGTATCTGAGGGCTGCATTTGGCACTAGAAGAGCATTGTCTCTCTGGGCGATAATAACATTGACATAAGCAGTCATACTTGGCATGAGGATTTGGTCTGGATTTTCGACAGAGATTACGACATCGTATGTGATGACATTTTGGACGGTTGTTGCATTGAGTCTGACCTGTTTTACTACGCCGTCAAATAGTTTGCCACCAAAAGCATCGACGCTGAAGTGTACTTTTTGACCGACTTTTATCTGCCCTATGTCTGCCTCGGCGAAGCTAGAGTCTATTTGCATCTTGGAAAGGTCTTTTGCGATTTTGAATAGGGTAGGGGTCTGGAAGCTCGCTGCAACAGTTTGCCCAATATCGATTTGCCTATCGATTACGATACCAGATACTGGAGATTTGATGACGGAGTAGCTGAGGTTTGTCGTATCTTTTGACAGTGAAGCTTTGGTTTGAGTGAGCGATGCTTTTGCTGATTTTAGTGCTTGCACTGCCGAGTCTAGGTCTTGTTTTGAAATATATTCACTTTTGTATAGTTCTCTAGCTCGCCTCTCGTTTGCCTCTGCTAGCTCAAGAGATGCTTTGGCATTTTCTACTGAAGCCTTGCTTTGCGAGACTTGAGCACCCAGAAGTGACGGGTCGAGTACGGCTAGGATTTGTCCTTCTTTGACCTTGTCGTTGAAATCTACCTTTAGCTCCTTGACTGTCCCTGACACTTGCGTGCCGACACTTACAAGCGTGACAGGGTTTAGTGTACCATTTGCTGAGACACTTTGTGTGAGTGAGCCCGACTCAATGGACGCCATTTTGTATTGCTCCAGTGCTGGTTGTGCGAAAAATTTTGACCATATTAGCCAGCCTGAGCCTGTCAGAATGGAGACGATGGCAAAAATAACCCATTTATTTTTTAACACTTTTAAACCTTTACTGTTTTATATTACTCATAGTGAGTTCACCGATGGATTTGGCGAGAGTCACTTTTGCTATTTGCCAATCATGGAAGGCGGTTGTTTTTGTATTTTTCGCCTCCGACAAAGTGCTTTGTGCGTTCAGGAGCTCCAGTATTGAGCCGACACCTGATTTGTACCTACCAAATGCCATTTTGTAAGATTCGTCAGCACTTGATAGTAAGTCGTTTGACGCTACCAAACTTTGCGTGGTGGTTAGCAGGTTTTGATATGCAGTTACCACTTCTAACGCTACAGCTTGCTCCTCTTTGTCTTTTTGCGAGACGGCTATTTTTAGCTTTTCCCTTGCTGATTTGACTGAGTACAAGGTGCTAAAACCGCTGAAAATTGGTATTGTTAGATTGATAGATGCAGAGTTGCTTCTGCCCTGAGATATACCGCTTCCATTGTCATATCCAGCATTTGCTCTCAGTGTGATGGATGGTAGGTATTCGGATTTGGCTAAATATAGACTCTCCTCGGCTGCTTTTACATCGTGAGCGCTACTTATGACTTCTCCTCGGCGCTCTTTTGCCATCTTGATTAAGCCGTCAAGTGAAGTATTAACCGACTCCGAGAGCGTAGATATGGTGCTATCTGCCAATATAATTTTGCTATTTGGCTGAATACCTACCGTGCTTGCTAGTAGTGCGTTTGCATTTTTGAGTGCTCCAGCGGCTTTTATTTTTGTTAGTTTTGCATTTGACAAGGCTGTTTTGGCTTGCAGCTTATCTGACGGTGTAGCCACGCCAACTTCATATCTTTTGAGAGCTGCGTCATAGCTTGCTTGCGCATATTTTTCGCTCTCCGTTGCTGATTCTAGCGTTTGTTTGGCTGATAATGCTTGGTAAAAATATTGGATGGTGTTGAGAAATAGAGTCTGTATGGTCGCGTCTTTTGAGGCGTTCGCAGACTCAAACACCTCTCTGGCATATCCATTTCTGGACTCTCTAGCGCCAAAGTCATATAGATTGTACACTAGTGAAGCGCTGATACCTCTGTCAAATACGCTTGAATTATCGTTTTGTTTGCTCGTCCCAACACTGCCGGTTGCTTCTATCGTAGGCAGATATGATGACCTAGCGATACCTAGTTGGGCGGATTTGTCCATTGCGGTTGCGATTGCTATTTTTGCGGTTGGGTCATGACAGATTGCAAGGTTGATTGCTTCTAGGATGGAGAGTTCTTTTGAGCTATCAAAAGATGGGCATTTGATGTTATCGTCCGAGTCTGAACCGCTAAATAGTGGGTCAAATGCAAATGACGAAGTGTAAAATAAGAGTAAAAAAAGTGTCAAAATGCGAATAAATTTCAAAGGTATAACCTAATTTAAAGTTTTATTAATATAGATACGAACAAGCATATTGTACAGTAAAAGCTGTCAAGTAGCACTGCAATGATAAGTTACAAATGATAATCATCTGTGAATGTCACATTAACAAATATTAACAGAGTGGCGAATTGTGAGTCAATACTATTTACCACTTTTTGCTACAATCAGCCAAAATTTTACACAAGGAATTATTATGCCTTTATTAGACAGCTTCAAAGTCGACCATACAAAGATGAATGCCCCTGCGGTTAGACTAGCAAAGACAATGACAACTCCAAAAGGCGATACGATCAGTGTGTTTGACCTTAGATTTTGCAGACCAAACCACGACAAGATGAGCGACAAAGGCATTCATACGCTTGAGCACCTTTTCGCTGGTTTTATCATAGAGCACCTAAACGATGACGATGTAGAAATCATTGATGTCTCACCAATGGGTTGCAAGACTGGGTTTTATATGTCACTTATTGGCGCGCCTGACGAGAGAAGAGTGGCGTTTGCATGGGAAAAAGCGATGCATGATATATTGAATGTCAAAAACGAAT
>CAZNYV010000146.1:0-4299 GCA_964577355.1 uncultured Campylobacteraceae bacterium | reverse complement strand
GGTGTAATCTTGACTGGAATGGGTTCTGATCGTGCTAGAGGGCTCTTGTCGATGAAGAATGCAGGTGCAAAAACGCTAGGGCAAGATGAGAAAAGCTGTATAGTTTATGGGATGCCAAAGGCCGCTTATGAGTTGGGTGGAGTAGAGAAGCAGGCTCCTCTTGGTATGATGGCAGAAGCTATTTTGATGAATGTTTAGAGCTCCTAAAATTCAAACCCATTTCAAACAGCTTACATAATATAGTTACTCTATAATTTTGTGTTCCTAAATATTATTTGGAGTAGAGGCTCATTTGACGAAAAAATATGATAATTCATTGAAAATGCTAAAACAATTCAATATACTCGTTGTTGAAGATTGCACGATTACAGCAAATTTGCTGGAAGTCATGCTGAAAGAACACTTCAAAACAGTTTATGTGTCTACAAACGGGTTGATTGGCAAAAATATTTTTGACAAGTGCGATATAGATATTGTGCTGACTGATATACATATGCCTGTTTGTAATGGAATAGAATTGGTCAAACATATTAGGTTTCATGACAAGGAGATACCTATTATTGTGATGACAGCCGAGGATGATATTCTTACACTTAAAAAGCTTATTTCACTCAAACTCTCCGACTATATCCTCAAGCCAATATTGGACGGAGAACTATTATTTCGTATCGTTAACAGCATGAAAGAGAAGATGACTTCTGTGTATCAGAGTATACAAATAGCTGGTGGAAGTGTTTTTGATAGAAATACAAGTATTGTTTCCAAAAATGGTGTCAATATCAACCTGACCAAAAGAGAGCTGCAGCTGCTTGTATGTTTGAGCGAGCATCTCAATACATGTGTTACTTCGTATGATATTATGGCTGATATTTGGGGAAGCGATGAATCTTCCAACTCTACTCTTAGGGGTCTTATCAAAACATTGAGAACAAAGCTAGGTGATGTGGCAATCGTTGCTGTTAGCAATCGAGGATATATGTTGCATGGAGAAAACAAGTAGCAACAAGTATCAGTCTTGGGTGGTATAATACCGCAAATTAAACACCGTTTGACTATTTTACTCTTTTAGTTTGATTGCGGTGCGAGCAAGGTCTTTTATCAACTTTATGAAAAAAATATTTATAGCTTTTGCCGTTTTGGCTTTTTTTGGTGCTTTGGCTTATGCGGCTCCGACCGTAAATCCTCAAATACCGATTGTCAATCTATCCCTCAATACACCCGACAAACCAGCACAATTGGTCAAAAGCCTAAATGTCCTTATTATCCTGACACTATTGGTGTTGGCACCGTCTTTGGTTTTGATTATGACCTCTTTTACGAGGTTGATTATCGTTTTTTCATTCCTCCGTCAAGCTATCGGTACACAACAGATGCCACCCACCCAGATACTTGTCAGCCTCGCGATGGTACTTACTTTTTTCATCATGGAACCAGTCGGCAAGAAGTCTTATGATGATGGTGTGAAGCCATACATGGAAGAAAAGATAGGGTATGACGAGGCTTTTGATAAATCTGTCCAGCCGTTCAAAGACTTTATGATTCGAAATACCAGAGAAAAAGATATAGCAGTATTTTTGCGAATTCGTCATATGGAAAATGTCAAGAATGCCGACGCTATACCGATGACTATAGTGATTCCAGCTTTTATGATAAGTGAGATGAAGACAGCATTTGAGATAGGTTTTCTACTATTTTTGCCGTTTTTGGTTATCGATATGGTCGTCTCTTCGGTGCTGATGAGTATGGGTATGATGATGTTGCCGCCAGTCATGGTCTCTCTACCTATGAAGCTGCTGCTATTTATACTGGTCGACGGATGGAATCTGCTTGTGACGAGTTTGGTGCAGAGTTTCAAGTAAATTCGGTACAATTGCACCTCCAAATGGGAGCATTGAGCGGATATTTAGACATCCATTGAATGCTCTCTTTCGGACCTGTGCGACGGGGATATGAGACATCGGATCAGGGTAGGAATACAGCAGTCCACCTTATTTTTTCGGGCGCCGCAGCCATCCGGAGGGGAGTTTTACCTCTTCTTCAAATCACTTCAAAATACTGTTTACATACAAAAAATTTGGCTCAAAAGAGTCATTGACCCCAACTTTTTCCAGTTCTGATTTTGCTACAAGCACCTTTAATAAATATCTTCTGCCCTGTTCGCTTGCCATTTTTGTTGTCAAGTTTTGCAGTACTTCTTCTGGCGTTTTTGTGTTTATTATTGATTGCGCTTCCGCTTTGTCTTCATGAAAAGTTCTCAATACTGTACCAGCTCCAGCATTGTACGCAGCTATTAGACAGTATTGTTTGGTTTTTTCATTTTTTATATCTTTGAAGTATTTGTTTGATACTAGGCTGAGGTATGCACTGCCGATAGATATGTTGAGTTGAGGTTCAAAGAGTTGCTCAATACTCGGCAAATCATTTCTCCCGTAGATACTTTTGTACACATCGCTCACTGCTTGGTCTAGCTTGAGTTGCATTAGACCAACTGCTTTTGTGGAGCTGATAGCTTGTTTGTTGTAGTTGCTTTCGACTTTGATAATCGCTGCTATCAGAGACTCGTCCAAGCTGTATTGTTTTGCATATCTAGTGATGGTGCTTTTGTATGAATTGTAGTCTCCGCTATAAGCATCCGAGCTTTTCAATACTTTGTCAATGACTTTTGTGGAGTCAAACGATAGTTCTGTTGTTGCGGTATTTAGGAGTTTGGTATCGGCGAGGAGTGCTGAACAGACGATGCTTAGCGCAATACTTTTTCTCAATGGCAACTCCTCTTTTTTGCTGTCTAAAGCAAAAAGTATGCCTATTTTCTGAGAAGCATTGTAAAAACTGTTATCCCAAAAGCGAGTGCGCCGAGGATAAAAATAGCCTTGGCGCTAAGATATATAAAAGATGTCAGCAGAAGCGGACTAGGGTCTTTTTGTGAGATAAACTCTATTAGTGTCTGGATTGCTTTGAAGCTAATCGTTCCAGGTATCATAGGCACTGCTGAGCTAACTGTCAATACCTGCGCTGGCACTTTTAGCTTACCGCTGAAATATCCTCCGAGAACCCCAATAACAATAGCCGCCATAAGTGTTGACATCTCTATACCAAATCCTACAAACATACTGTACTCTCGCGTCAAAAACCCAAAAAACGACATCAACGCTATGATTTTGAGAAACCTAGTAGGTACTTTGAAAATAATACTAAAACCAATAGCCGCGACGCTTGCCATGATGGCGTTGAAAAGCATCAGAACCATCCGATTTTTCCTATAAAAGATTGGACGCTGAGTGCTATGATGATGCCGACAACAACACCGAATGTCAGAAAAAATGCCCGCATTCCTCTAGCTACACCATTGAGATAATGCCCCTTGAGCATATCTTCTAGCGAGTTGATAAGCGGTACGCCTGGGACTAGAAATATAACCGCCGCTGCTTGTGCAACCGAGATGTTTGACACAATAATAACCTGTGCAATCAAGAAGACACCAATAGTAGCGATAAAGGCCGAGATGAGATTTACCAACATAACATTGATTCGTCCGTGTAACACTATATCTTTCATAAAATAAGCGCTCAGTCCTGCTATTGACGCCGAGGTGGCTCCGTAAATATCCGCACCAAAAATTATCGCAAAAGCAAAAATCGCTAGAGGTGTCGTGAGAAAGCGGATTTTTGTATGTTTTTTCGAATACAAAATGAGCGAAAGACCAGAACGAATGATATTTGGGTCATCAATTCCATCTTTTTGGCAGAGTCTATATATCTCTGTCAGTTTGCGGAAATCAGGCACAACATCATTGATATGTCCGACTTTTGTCTTGTAATGCCCATCTTCTATTGTTGTGACTAGTATTGATTTTGGCAAGACGGTTATGCCTGTGATTTCAAATTCCAGCTTCTTGGCGAGTGAGTCCATGCACTCCTCTACAACAACACTTTCAGCCCCGCACTCCATAAGCTCTTTGCCGACATCTAGTAGTAGGTCGACACCGTTTTTGTGCATTATGCGGACTGCTTTTTGAGCCCGATTAGGGCGTTTAGTAAATTTTCGCTGACAAAGTAGTTTGTAGGGATGCTCACTAGTTGACCATCGTTTTCGATTTTTAGGATGAGCCTACTCTCGCCTTTGAAGCTTTGGGCAAGTCTGTGTATATCCTCTATCAAGAACTCGTTATTATGTGTGCCGATAGTTACCACCAAGTCTTTTAGTTTTGGTTTTTCTATTGGCGCAGGAGCTTTTTTTGGCTCCTCCTTAACTCCCTTAACCTCTTTTTGTTTTTGTTTTTTTGCTTCATCTAGTGTGAGG
>CAZNYV010000145.1:0-4321 GCA_964577355.1 uncultured Campylobacteraceae bacterium | reverse complement strand
GGTTATTTTGAAATAACCGGCAATAAAGAGATTCAAAATGGCAACCATTTTTGTATTATGCTTCCGCCCCCAAATGTCACAGGAAGTCTTCATATTGGACATGCCCTCAATCATACTCTGAGTGATATTATTGTCAGATACAAGAGGATGGATGGCTATAAAACACTTTGGCAGCCAGGAACGGACCATGCTGGAATCGCCACCCAAAATGTAGTCGAAAAACAGCTTCTGGCTCAAGGCATCAAAAAAGAGGATATAGGTAGAGAAGAGTTTATAAATAGAGTTTGGGAATGGAAAGCCAAAAGCGGCGGTATGATTGTTCATCAAATGCGTAAAATGGGCGTAACCCCTGCATGGAGCAGAGAGCGATTCACGATGGATGAGGGACTTAAATCGGCTGTCAAAAAGGCGTTTTTGGAGCTTTATAGCAAAGGTTTTATTGTTCGTGGAAACTATATGGTCAATTGGTGTACGCATGATGGTGCACTTAGTGATATTGAGGTCGACTATCACGAGACTGACGGAGCTCTCTATCATATCAAATACTTTTTGGATGGTACGAGTGATTTTGTAGTCGTCGCTACAACTAGACCTGAAACATACTTTGGTGACACTGCAGTTATGGTAAATCCAAATGACGAAAGATACAAACACCTTCTCGGACGCACGGTTGTTCTGCCGATAATAGGCAAAAAAATCAAAATTATCGCTGATGAGCATGTTGACATGGATTTTGGAACTGGTGTGGTTAAAGTTACGCCTGCACACGATACAAACGACTACGAAGTTGGCAAACGACACGATTTGGACTTTGTGACAATATTTGATGAAAAAGGGCTATTGAACACACTCTGTGGCGAATTTGCGGGTCTTGAGAGGTTGAAGTCTCGAAAAATCATCGTTGAAAAACTACGCGAGCTAGGTCATATCGAAAAAATAGAAGCGCACAAACATCAAGTAGGTCACTGCTATAGATGCGGCAATGTAGTTGAGCCTTATATTTCCAGACAATGGTTTGTCAAAAAAGAGACAGCATCTGAAGCCATCAAAAATGCTGATGCTGGAGTAACGCAGTTTGTACCAAAGCAGTGGAAAAACAATTTTGACGCTTGGATGAGAGAGCTTAGGGATTGGTGTATTTCAAGACAGCTTTGGTGGGGACATCAAATACCAGTTATGTATTGCGATGACTGTGGTCACGAGTGGGGCGGTGATAGCGATAGCGAGGATGTTTGTCCTAAGTGCGGCTCAATAAAAATCCATCAAGACCCAGATGTTTTGGATACTTGGTTTAGCTCCGCTCTTTGGCCGTTTAGTACGCTTGGCTGGGCAAATGAAACAAATGACAAGGTAACTGCGGATGATATGGCACAGTTTTATCCAAATAATCTGCTAATTACTGGCTTTGATATTCTGTTCTTTTGGGTTGCTAGGATGATGATGATGGGGCAAGAACTTGTTGGCAAGCTACCATTCAATGATGTTTTCTTGCATGCGCTTGTTCGTGACGAGCATGGTCAAAAGATGAGCAAATCAAAAGGAAATGTAATTGACCCTCTGACGGTCGTGGAAAAGCACGGCGCTGATGCAATTCGTTTTGCTCTGGCGATGCTAACAGTTCCTGGTAGAGATATTAGACTCTCTGAGGACAAATTTACGCAATCAAGTGCCTTTGCCAATAAGCTATTTAATGCGGCAAAATATCTACTAATGCACGCTGAAACTTTTGAAGATTTTGATGCACAAAAGCTAAAAACTCCGCTCGGTAAATTTATGGCTAGCAAACTGGCAAATTGTGAAAAAGAGCTAAGAGGTGAGCTTGATGGGTATAGATTCTCTGAAGCTAGCATGAGTATCTATAGGTATTTATGGGATGATTTTTGTGATTGGGGTATTGAGTTGTCAAAAGCTGACAAGTCTGCCGTCGGTGAGCTCGGTTCTATTTTTAAAGAGAGCCTGAAACTGCTTCATCCATTTATGCCGTTTGTAACTGAGCACCTATACTTGGCATTGAGCGACGAAACACAAAAATCTATTATGATAAGTCCATTCCCGCAAAATCTGCCTGTTTTTGAAGAGGAAGTAGAATTTGAGCTAATCAAACAAGCTGTAATTTCAATCAGAAGAGCCAAAACTGCTGCTGGAGCTGCAAACAAGAAAACTGATTTGGCGTATATTTTGCCAAATAGCAATGTTGTTGTAAAAGATGAAAATGTCAAGTTTATAGCTCAGTTATCAAAATGCACTGAAGTGCAAATAGTCTCAGAAAAACCAGAAAACTGTGCGGTAGATGTTTCCCAAGATATGCAAACATTTGCACCTATGAACGAAGAGGAAAAGCAGGCACTGAGAATTAGGCTGGAAGGGCAAATGGCAAAACTCCAAAAAGAGCTAGACAAGCTAAACGGAATGTTGAAAAATGAAAAATTTGTTGCAAATGCACCAAAAGAGTTGATAGAACAAAATCAAAAAGCGGCAGATGAGCTAGAGATACGAATCAAAGCAATGAGCGAGGAGCTAAGCGCTCTTGCATGAAGGTAGCGTTCGTGGCTTTATGGCTACTTCAGAGTGCAGCTATATCGATGGTTTGAGCGCAAAACAGGAGTATATTGCACTAGATAATTGCTCGGTGCCTATATATCAGACATTGCTTGAACGGGGGTGGCGTAGATTTGGCAATCTACATTTCCATCCTGTGTGCGATGGTTGCAAGAAGTGCGAAAGTGTTCGGATTGTGGTTGATGAGTTTGAAGCATCAAAGTCGATGCGCAAGGTCAAAACAAAAAATAAAAGCACAAAAATAGTCCTAGGTAGACCATCAGTTAATGAGCAGAAGTTGCAACTGTTCAATGCTTATCATTTAGAGCGAAGTAATACAAAGGGCTGGAACGAAAAGCAGAGTAGTATTGAAGAGTACAGGCAGATGCTTGTTGATGGGGCAGGGGAGTTTGGATTTGAAGTCTGCTACTACATAGATGGCAGACTGGCTGGAGTGGATTATATTGATGTGGCTACTGACGGAATTTCTGCTGTTTATTTTATCTCAGAGCCTGAGTTCTCGAAATACTCCCTCGGGGTGTATTCGATTTTGATTCAAATTGAGATAGCAAAGAAGCTAGGGTTAAAATACATATATTTGGGTTATGCAGTTAGGGAGAATAAAAGTCTTGCTTATAAATTTAGATACACACCGATGGAAGCTCTTGAGCTCCCAGCACATTTCGGATTGGAAGCTTTGTGGCTTAGGTTGCCAGAGGATACAGAATAAAACCGTTTGACATACTCATAATCGGAGCAGGTGCAAGCGGACTTATGGCTGCAAGTTTGATAAAAAACCGTACCGTCTGTGTTGTTGACTCCAACTTAACTATAGGCTCCAAAATCAAAATATCTGGCGGGGGCAGATGTAATATTACGAACAAATTTATCGATTGTAGCCACTATGATGGTGATAAACAGTTTATAAAAACTGTTCTCGACAGATTTGGGACTTCGGCACTACTAGAACTTCTTTCTGCTCAAAATCTTATACCAGTTCTTCAAAACAGAGTTGCTATTGGGCAGTATTTCTGCAAACATTCATCCGAGGTGCTGGAGTTTTTTAGGCAGACAACCAAGAGTTCAAAAATCATGTTGGATACAAAAGTCACCTCAGTTTTGTTTAAAAACGACCAATTTGAAGTTACTACTAGTAAAGGTGTTTTGTTGGCTCGAAATATAGCAGTGGCGAGTGGTGGACTTAGCTATCCGCTACTTGGAACATCGTCTGTAGGATATGAAATCGCTACACAGTTTGGACATACGATTGTAAATACAAGACCGTCTCTCGTTGGTTTCACACTTCAGAGTGAGCAGTTCTGGATGAAAGAGTTGAGTGGTGTGTCTTTGCCTGTTAGAATAAAAGTTGCAGACAAATTTCTGGATGGTGATATGTTATTTGCTCATAGAGGTATAAGCGGACCTGTGATTTTGAATGCTTCACTATACTGGGAGAGAGGCAAGATGTCTATTGATTTTCTGCCCAACTCCAGTGTCAAAGATGCACTAAAAGAGCCAAATAAACAAATATCCACTCAGCTTTCTCTGCCAAAAAACTTTATAAAAGCATTTTTGTCTGTTCATGCGATTGAAGATAAGCAGGTTCGAAAGCTAACAAAATCCGAATTTGCTTTGCTGGAAAAACTAAAAGAGTATGAGTTTGCTCCTGCTGGCAATTTTGGATATACAAAGGCAGAAGTCACAAAAGGTGGTATTTGCACAGCTGAAATCGACCCCGCCACAATGCAAAGCAAGCTTCAAAAAGGGCTTTATTTTTTGGGCG
>CAZNYV010000144.1:0-4350 GCA_964577355.1 uncultured Campylobacteraceae bacterium | reverse complement strand
AACACTTTCAGCAAGGTGTTGATAGCGAACAAAAGTCTGAAATTGAGAGCCTTATATCGTTGAGAGCTGATGCAAAAAAACTAAAAAACTTCTCCGAAGCTGACGAAATTAGAGATAGGTTATCCAAAATGGGTGTGGCCATTATGGACAGTGCGAATGGTACTATCTGGGAAAAAATATAAGCACTAAGGAAACAAAGTGGGCAAAATCAAAAAAATCGACATTACAAACGGTGTTTTTTGGGTAGAAATACCTAACGCTTCGCTTCGCATACTCTGCGGTACGCCTCCTGATACCGTCAAGCATCTAACAAAAGCTGGGCTTATCCAAACCGTAGAGCAAAACGGTATCAGTTTTGAAAGTGGTCCAAACGCAATACTACTATCTGATATGGCACTCCAAAATAGTGCTTTTTGTAATATGGCAGAGTTTCCAGCCCTTCAAATGCTCTACAAGCAAGGAATGCTCATTCCAAACCACCCAGGAAACACTGGCGCAAAACCAATATTCATCGGCTCGGAAGAGCAAGTCAATGCTCAAATGGAGTATATCTATAGAGGCAACTACGGTCTAGTCTCTGTAGAAGAACTTATGGCAACTGGACTTAGCGAAGCTGAAGCAAACGAACAGATGAGGATGAAACTCAAATTTGCTTTTGGCAAAATTAAATCAACAAGTGAGTTGTTCAATACCGTAATAGTTGGAAAAACAAAAACAACCATTGTTGAAGGTGTGTTTGTAGAGAGGCTGGCAAATAATGTTTTTGAAATAAGCTATGAGGGGCAAAGTGTTGTTGTTGACTTGAATCTAAGCAATGACCAAAAATATAAAGCACCATACTCACTTGGTTATTATCGTATCAAAAGAGAATACTTTGCCATAGTGCAGTCAGGGCAAGGCGATGGCTGGGATATAAATAGACCTAGCATGTCTAGCTTGCTGATGTTTCAAGGTAAAATGTACCTAATAGACGCTGGTCCAAACATAGAGTATATTCTCGAAGCTATTGGTGTTGGTATCGGAGAAATCGAAGGTATTTTCCAAACACATGCTCACGATGACCACTTTGCGGGCTTAACCACGCTAATGAGAGCTGACCACAAAATAAAATACTTCGCAACACCTCAGGTTAGGGCTTCGGTAGAGAAAAAAATATCCGCTCTGCTTGGAATAAGCGGGGATTTCTTCAGTGATTTTTTTGAAATAGTTGATTTGAAGGCTGGTGAATACTGTGAAGTTGATGGACTAGAGGTATTGCCGATAGTTTCTCCGCACCCTGTTGAGACTACGATATTTGTCTTTCGAGCGATGTGGGAGGGTGGATACAAAAGCTACGGGCACTTCGCCGATATAGCATCATTCAAAGTGTTGGAGGGGATGATTGTAGAACCTGATGAATCTGGAGAGTATAAAACACCTGGAATATCAAAAGATTTCTTCAATACAGTGAAGCAAAATTATAGAATACCTCTAAACCTCAAGAAAATAGATATTGGTGGCGGGATGATACATGGCGATTCGCTTGATTTCAAAAGCGACAAGTCCGACAAACTAATACTAGCTCACACAAGCCTAGAGCTAACTCCACAACAAAAAGAGATAGGCTCTGGGGCTACATTTGGCAATGTTGACATATTGATACAATCACAACAAAACTACGAGTGGAGAAATGCCCACGACTTTTTGATGTCATATTTTGATGTGCCGCACTCAGAGCTACGACCAATACTAAATGGCGAGATTGTCAGATTTAACCCAGAGACAATTTTGATAAAGGAAGGGGAGACTAAAAACGATATATACCTCATTTTGACAGGTAATATTGAAATGATTCATCCTGGTGGTGCCGCCATAGTACTACTATCTGCTGGGGCTATTATAGGAGAGGTTTCAGGTCTTACTGACCTTCCATGCAACAGAACATATCGTGCAGCATCATATGTACAAGCGCTTAGAATCGCTCCTGACCTATATCTAAACTTCGTTCGCAGAAATGACCTGTATGACCAAATACAGCTTTTAACTGGTAATAGAGCCTATCTTGAGCGAAGCTGGTTGTTTGGTGATGAGATTTCATATCCAGTACAGAATAGACTCGCGAATGCGATTTCCAGAAATAAGTTTGACGCTGGATTTGAAATCAATCTTGAGCGAACCGCCGAAGAGAAAATGCTCTACCTAATCCAAAGAGGCAGTGTCGAAATAAGCTATGAGGGTGGTGGTATTCTGCAACTCTCAGAGGGCGACTTCTTTGGCGAGGATGGAGTAGCATTTGGTATGACCACGACTGCCAAAAAGGCAGTTTGTACCTCTATGGCAACGATGCTATCGCTACCATACAGTATGGCAATTGATATACCTATCGTAAGACTAAAAATCATTGAGACTTACAAAAAAAGACTGCTATCCGTTTGTTAGGCTTGACTTCCCTGCTTGGTTTTGTGGTATAAAAAATATCACAAAACCAATAAACGCTGAAATTGCCGAGTACAAATAGATTTGCTCAGAGTAAAAATATCCAGAAAATATCGCTCCTAAGTACCCTCCCAGCCCATATGAAATACCATAAAAAAACATTTGTGCTAGTTTTTTTGACTCTTTGTATGTAGTGGATAGATACAAAAACACAGCAGTCGTGTATAGTGCAAAATTGAGAGCATGAAACGACTGGGACACAAAAGATGCAATAATAGAAGATGGGAAAAGATACAAAATCAGCCACCTAAAAACCGTTGCTAGCATAGTGAACTTGATTACCGTAACTGGCTCAATTTTGTCAATAAACTTACCCTGAAATAAAAACATTACAATCTCACACAAAACCCCAAATGCCCACAAATAAGTTGTTGCTACAAGTGAAATTCCATGCGCTGTTTCATATATTGTAAAAAAATTATAAAAAGCCCCAAAGCTAAATTGTAGCAAAAACATCGACAACCACATCTGCCATTCTGGTAATGGGTTGAAAGCTTTTTGCTCTTTTGGATTTATATCCACAGGGTGATGGATTTCAAATTTTGAAAGCCAAAAACAAAACACCATAGTAACAAACATAAAGATTACATACAGAATATAAACCAAAAAGGCACTTCCAGCATTATCGCCGAGAACTATTCCGATCAACATAAATCCAATAGAACCAAAAAGTCTGACAAATCCATACTTGCTGGCTGGTATATTTTCGAGTGCGACACTATCAGCGTATGGCAATATCACAACCCAAAAAAAGCTAAATACGAGAATATTTATCGCGAACAGATAGAAGTTGTCGACAAAAAAAGCGAAAAAAATTGTACTAACAAATGTCAATACGGTCGAAACCAAAAACTGCCTCTTTGTTATAGAGCCTCGTTTTAAAAATAGAAAAGGTGATAAAAATCTAACAAATGGCGTAATGGCAAAGATGATGCCGATTTGCATTTCGGTGTAGCCTAGCTGCAAAAGTGTTTTTGGTGCAAAAATAACCCACAGACCCATGCCTGCGAAGTAGAAAAAATAAAAAGCGCCTATGGCGGTTGATTTCATGGGGGTTTAGGTGGTATGTATCGGTTTTGTACCGCTTATCAGGTCTTGCAGTGTCAGTTTGTCTTTTCTATAGTTTGCCATCACAACTCCAGCGATAGAGAGAATTGATACTGGTGTAAAAATATACCTAAGGATAAGCTGTATAAAAATCGGTTTTGTAACCCCGTCGAGAGAGGTGAGAGTAAGATTGTAGCCTCTCATACCAGGGGTTTCGTCTTTGTACCACCAAAGCAAAATGGTTATCGGCGCATGAAGAGCCAGAATTAGCCCCCAGCCTATGAGTTTTTGGGCTTCGAATCCTTTGCCACCACCCATTATCACATAGATTACTAGGTATGCAATGGGCATCCCAATCATAAAGGTATCAACCAAAAAAGCTTTCAGTCTAACTTTTGCAGTCGGAATATTTTCCTGTTGTACTGGCTTTTGACTTGGCGATTTATGATGCTTGCCAAGTCGCTTTTTTGACAATTAATTACCCCTGCTACCAGGCTTGATAGCTACCGAACCATTCTTGCACAATGGGCAACCATCTGGCTCGTATATCTCAAATTCAAAGTCACCAAGTGCAAATAGAGGCTTATCTGTCGGAAGCTTGGCTTGTGGTTTTGATTCACTCATGCCACCAACTCTAGCGCAAAATCCACGATTGGCAAGTCCAGCAAATGCAAGAACTTCAGCACCAAGCTCTGCCACAACCTTTGAGCTCTCAAGGGCTGAGCCGCCAGTTGTAATGATGTCTTCGCAAATGATGATTT
The DNA here is from genome assembly GCA_964577355.1 of uncultured Campylobacteraceae bacterium. Classification (GTDB taxonomy): domain Bacteria; phylum Campylobacterota; class Campylobacteria; order Campylobacterales; family UBA6016; genus CAZNYV01. Next base: position 67 of record CAZNYV010000144.1, on the reverse strand, counting down.
TCTCACCTTTTGACACTTCAAATCCTCGCCTAAGGCTCATAACACCATTTACTCGTTCAGTAAATAT
>CAZNYV010000143.1:0-4355 GCA_964577355.1 uncultured Campylobacteraceae bacterium | reverse complement strand
CGTCCAACCCAACTTTACCGTTATTTATTCGTCTTCCATTTCGTAAAAATCTTCATCTTCATCGTCAATATCATCTAGTGACATATAATCCTCGTCATCATAGGCATAGTCTTCATCGCTGAAAACACCGCCCTCATCATCAAGTTCACCATCATTGTCAATTTCGTCATCAAGAAATTCATCTTCATCAAATGCCATTTTTTATCCTTAACTAAATAAACTATTTACGCTTTCGTTGTGATAGACACGACTAATAACCTCGCCAAACAAATCAGCTACTGACAACACAGTGATTTTTTTACAATCTTTTAGCATTGGAATAGTGTTTGTAACAACAAGTTCATCAAGCTCCCCGTTTTCTATTCTTTCTATCGCAGGACCACTTAGTACTGGATGGGTGCAACATGCGATGACTGAGTTTGCACCTTTTTGTTTAAGGGCTTTTGCGGCGCCAACGATAGTACCAGCTGTATCAATAATATCATCAATCAAGATAACATCTTTGCCCGCTACATCACCTATGATATTCATAACCTCTGATTTGTTTGCCTGCTCTCTTCTTTTGTCAACAATTACTAAATCTATCCCTAGTTTGCTAGCAAAGCCTCTAGCTCTTGCAACACCACCGACATCCGGACTTGCAACGATTGGGTTTTTTAGATTTTTCTTTAGTATGTAGTCTATAAAGATTGGCGCGCCATACAAGTTGTCAACAGGAATGTCAAAAAATCCTTGTATTTGACCAGCATGTAGATCCATTGTCACAACCCTGCTGATACCAGCAGATTGGATAAGATTTGCAACTAGTTTAGCTGTAATTGGAACTCTAGGAGCTGCTTTTCTGTCTTGTCTTGCGTAACCAAAGTAAGGAATTACTGCGGTAATTGTCTTTGCAGAGCTTCGTCTCAGTGCATCTGTTAATATCAAAAGCTCCATGATATTGTCGTTTGCTGGTATGCAAGTCGATTGTATAATGAAGGCATCCTTGCCTCGAACGCTTTCTGATATGTGGATACTAATCTCTCCATCTGAAAATTTTGAAATAGTGGAACCACATAATTCAACACCTAAATACTTTGAAATACTCTTTGACAGTTCTGGATTTGCAGTACCTGTAAACACCCTAAAATCGTTCATAAATAACCTTTTGAAATTTTGTGGAATTCTATCAAAAATAAACTCATATCAAGCTCGAATTGTGTATTATACCGCCAAAAACAAGGTAATAACAGATGCGAAAAGAAGAAGATTTGGACGAAGATATTTCACTAGAAGAGATGAGCTTTATGCTTCAAGATACTCTGAGGGCTGCGCTTTATTTTGCTGGTGTCAAAAAAAGCAAGCTAGAAGATGCGATTGATGCCTACCTAGATGCAATAGATGAAGTTTTTGGTGACGAAGAAGGTATTGTTGGCTTTGAAGAAATCGTAAAGACTATAGACCACCTCAAGAAAACACAGTCAAAACTATTCGGTGGTGCTAGCAAGTGAGAATATTCCACCTCTCCCATACAGACCTAGATGGGCACTCTTGTCAAGCGATATCAGCTAGTTTTGTGGAAAATGTTAGATTTTATAATGCAAATTATGGTGCAGAAGTATCGGTTAAACTCAAACAGATGGCGCATGATATTTTTACGACCTGCAAAAAAAACGATGAAGTACTACTGCTTATAAGCGACCTGAATCTGACTTCTCAAGAGTGTGAATTTGTGACTCAAGAGTGTGAAAAGCTATCAAATTTCGGAATAAATATCAGTCTGCAACTTCTTGATCATCATATTAGTGGCAAAGAGCAAGCCAACTCGCACAAATGGTATAAGCTCGACATTGAAAAATCGGCGACAAAGTTGACATTTGAATACTTCTGCTCAAAATATCCAGCAACTCCTGTCAGTAGTGAGTTCCACAAATTTGTTCAGTCAGTAAATGCTGTAGATATTTGGCTTGACAACGACGATTATTTTGAGTTTGGAAAGGTCTTTATGAGACTTATCTTGGAGGCCAAAGAAATAAGCAGAATGATGTTCCCAGAGGAGCACGCAAAATACAGAATTGAGCTCTTGAGAAGAGCTATGAGCTATTTGGCTGGCAGTGAAACGGAACAACGATATATTGAGCTTGATGAGAGCGTGCACAAGCTTCGCAAGGCTTATCTTGCTCAAAATGGCAAGGATAACACTATTGACAACCTGACAAGTGCATATATAGTGGCTCTACTTGGTCAAAAGAAAAACCAAATGAGTATAACCATCAACAACAAAAGAGGACTTTTGACCGTCGGGCTTGGTAATGTCTCTGTGATAGCAAACTCATTTCTAAAAGCAAACAGTGATTTTGACTTTGTTCTTGATATTAGCGGTAAAGGAAATGTCGGTCTTAGAGCTAGTGGCAATGCCGATGTATGCGAGATTGCAAAAACATATTTTGCTGGCGGTGGACATCTCAACGCTAGTGGTGGTAAAATTGCAAATGCAAAAGAGTTCTATACATATGAAGAATATCACTCATTTATGGGCAACTACATTTCTTCGAGAGAGTTTTAATGGAGCTATTTGAGCAGTATCAAGATACAATTGCACTTGGTATTTTTTTGAATTTAGTCAGTACTTTTGGATTTGGATTTTACAAGACGCTTTGTCTTAATGAAGATGAAGCGGTTTATTTGGTAGAAAAATATCAAGCAAAAGTCGGCATATCAAAGCTTCTGACAATGTGGCTTCTGCCTTTCTATGGTTTTTTGTATGTCGCAAAAGAGATATGGAAGCTACAGTTTGCGTATATTAACAAAGGGCTTTCTGTATTTAATTATTTAGAAGATAATCTCAAAAATAGGCAAGGGTAGTCTTCTAAGAAGCCTTTGCTAAGCCACTCTTCATTTCCACCAAAAAATCGTAAGCGTCTTTGATTTGTATAAACTTCTCAGTCAAGATTTTTAGCGTACTCTCTTCTTTGCCATGATGCATATCTGGATGATACTCTTTTGCCAAAGAGAAGAACCTTCTTTTGATTGTGGATATATCTTCGTTTTCTGAGCATCCAAGTATTCTAAGGTATCTAGCCATTCGCTGAGCGTCACTCAGTGTTTCGAGCTCATCAGTGCTATTTTTGTGGTTATTGGAGTTGTTTTGATAGCTGCTATTTCTATTGTATCTGTTCGAGCTTGTGCGTTCCTGCTTTTCTGTTGATATAAATCTAGCAAAGTATGAATCGAAATCTTTTTGATTGTACAGCAAGGTATAATTTCTGCCAGCAAGTGTTAGTTTTTGTAACAAAACTCGCCTAAACCTCTGCGCCGAGAGCGAACCTACACCTTTCATATCTATATGCAGATTACCACCGTTTTGTTTTATCTGTACTTTATGGTTCCTAAATGAACTTTTGAGATAGGCATAAAATGGACTGGAGTGCTCACTTGTTCTAAATAAAATCTTGCTATCAAGAAAATATGCGAAAAGCTTGATAGTTTCCACCAGCTTGCTTTTTGGTACAACTTGCATGCAGATTGTGAGTTTCTGATTGGTTAGGAGTTTTTCAAACATCTGTTTATCTATCTGAGTGCCACTTTTCAGGTATAAGTTGTGCATCCAATTGAGAAATATTCTCCGTCTCAAATCCTCGCCATCTCTATAGAAAATAAAAGTAGACTGCCTCAGATTCATCACAGATGAGAAGTTTTTTGCGATGTGCGTTTTGAGTATATTCATAAAAATATCATTTTCTGCAAAACGAACAACAATCATATTTGAAAGTATTTTGATTCCATAAACACAATCATTCATGCCAAAAACCTATCTATAATTTAACTATTTTGAAGCAATTTATATTCCAAGCCACTTTTATTTCTGACCTCGCAGTTGATATGTGATGTCTCCAGCTCCAAAGCCTATCATCAGTCCGTCAGTCACGCTAGCAACTACTTCGTCACCTACGATAAAGTCCAAAGTATCGCCATTTCTTTTGACTTTGTCGATACATTTTGCGCCATATGCCTTGAAAAGCTCTTCAAAATCAAGCTCTTGTGCTTCTTCGTTTACCGCCCATACTGGCAAGATATAGAGCTTATTAACGCCTGCAAAACAAGTCCTAAAATGCTCCAGATTATCCATCGTCCTAGACCACTTGTGCGGTTGCCACACCGCCGTAATCTTGTCGAACTTGGATAATCGTGCAAATTCTTTAGCTGATTTTATTGTTGCTTCTATTTCGGTTGGATGGTGGGCATAATCATCTATGAGGGCATAGCTTGCATTGTTTACGAGTATGTCGAAGCGTTTTTTGTTGCCTTTGAAGCCTAGGATATTTTTGCGAATATCGTCTATCTCCATCTCATGCGAAGCAGCTAGAATAGCCAGG
>CAZNYV010000142.1:0-4442 GCA_964577355.1 uncultured Campylobacteraceae bacterium | reverse complement strand
CTCTATCAAGCGCAGTGGTCAGCCAGTCAAAATTTCTATCTCTTGGTGAAATAGTCGGCAACATAACGCACCAGTGGAAACAGCCACTAAATGCTATCGCCACGATTCAAAACAATATGAAAGTAGCTATCCTCTATGGCAAGGGCATCTCTGATGAAAAGCTTGTAAATTCATTTGAGGTAACCTTTGAACTAGTCGAACATCTCTCGTCCACAATAGACACTTTTTACAGTTTTTTGGTCAAACACAACAGTGATGTGAGGTTTGACATCCATACTGCTATCGAAAATGTCAGAAAAATAACAGAGTATACATTTATCAACAGTAATATAAAAATAAAACTCGAAATGCAAAAAAATATTGAGATACTTGGTGATAAAAATGAGTTCATACAGGTAGTAATCAATCTAATATTTAACGCCAAGGAAGCGCTTGAGGTAGCGGGAGTTGAAAATCCTGAAATATCTATTTGTGTCTATGAGTCAGCTCAAGGCAATATTATAGAGGTGAGGGACAATGCTGGAGGTATAAACGAAGATATTTTGGAGTCTATATTTTCGCCTCAAGTCACGACAAAGAACAAAGGAAGCGGGCTTGGATTGTATATGTCCAAAAATATTGTAGAAAAAAGTTTTCAAGGAAAACTTCTAGCCAAAAATATCGAAAACGGTGCGTGCTTTGTTATCGAACTACCTCAAAACTCCCAAATAGACATCACCTACATAGAGCCTACGGAGTATAAAGGCACTCTTGAACGAATGCGCGAACTATCGGAAAACACCGCCAATCTCCAGCTAATCGAAAAAGCGCTCGCTCAATGGGAAGACTCTTTCAAGCAGGCTCACTGGGCTATTGCTATGCATTCTGGGCTAAGCAATTTTTTTACTACCACAAATCCTGCTTTTGAGGCTATGTATGGCTACAACAGCACTGAGTTGACAAAAATGACCATTGGCGACTTGACAGATGAGTCAAAAAGCCATGAGGCGCGTATTTTTCAACAGCTAGCACTCAGACAAGGTTTTGCCTCGTACGAAACAATTCATATCAAAAAAGATGGGAGTATTTTCCCTGTCAGCATAGATATTACTGCAGTCAAAAACGATAAAGATAGCGTTCTTTTTTATGTTGAGCATATCAGAGATTTGAGCGAAATAAAAGCAGCAAACGAGAGATTGCTCCTGAAAAAATTTGCATTAGACAAGATAAGCGAAGCGATATTTCTGATAGACAAAAATTCCAAGTTTCATTATGTCAACGATGGGGCTTGCAAAGCTCTCGGCTACACAAAAGAAGAGCTACTGACAATGGGCGTAGTAGATATTGACCCTAACTGTTCAAATGGATGGTGGGGCACGCACTGGGATGATATTAAAAAACAAAAAAGCATAACTGGTCAATCTTCCCACAGGAGAAAAGATGGCAGTGTATTCCCGATTGAAGTTAGCTCAAATTACTTTGAATACAACGGCGTAGAATACAGCCTAGCAATCTCAAGGGATATTACGGAGCGACTAGCACTAGAGAGGGAAAAAGCAAATCGTATCATAAAAACAATCTCCGAAAACTCTCCAGACATCATCATCAGATATGACCTAAACGCTAAACGCACCTACACAAACCCAAAAGCCAAACAGCTCTCAGACATAGCAATCGGCAAATCACCTATGGAGTCCACGCCGATAATAGACAAGGAGCGCTATATATCACATCTGCAAAGGGTCATACAAACAGGAGTTGAAGCTACTTTTGAAATCACATACAAAAACAGTGGCAGCAAAAAGGACTATTCTCATGTACGGATGGTGGCAGAACGGGACGACCACGGCAATATCGCTAGTGTATTGATGATTGGGCGGGATATTACCGAGATAAAAATTTTGCAACAGGAGCTACAAAGAGAAGAGAGATTCCTAGCAGACGCTCAGAGAGTAGCACAAGTCGGGAGCTGGTATCTGGATATTCAAAACAATATTTTGCACTGGTCGGATGAGACCTATAGGATATTTGAACTGGACAAAGAGAGTGTCACAGACCTACATAAAACATTCTATGAATGTGTTCACCCAGATGATAGAGAAAAAGTGAATGCCCCTTATGTAGAGTCGATAGAGAAGCATCTGTCTTATGAGGTGGAGCATAGGATAGTGATGGCTGATGGTAGTATAAAATATGTAGTGGAGAGATGCGAACATATCTATGACGAAGAAGACAAACCGACATACTCTATCGGTACTGTGCATGACATTACTGGACGAAAGATTATGGAAAATGAGCTGAGAAGAAAAGAGGCTGAGTTCAGGACGCTTGTAGAAAACTCTACGGATTATATAGCTAGATACAACAAGAATTCCGAAAAAATATATGCCAATCCACAGCTAGAAAAATTCCTTCAGATAACAGGCATGGACTTGGCAAACAAAACCTACACCTATGATGTATTTACCGATGAGTCGTATCGCAGATATATGTCAACAGTTCAAAGCGTAATAGCCACTGGTGTAGAGCAAACTATAGAGGTTGAATTCGTAAATGTAGATGGAATTATCGCTCGTCATCATATCAATATGATCGCCGAAAAAGATTATGACGGAGAGATAAAAGGCGCTCTAGCTATAGGGCGAGAAATTACATACTATCACAAAGAAATTACAACAAATGCCGACAATACCAATAACTAGCCGAGGATTTATTGATGCCTGACAATCACACACCAACAACCGACGAACAAGGAAAAACTCTGATAGAAAACAAGCTAAATGAACTCTATGGCTCACACGACTTCCTAGGACATGTCATAAATACTATTCCTGACCTAGTTTGGATGAAAGACACAAACGGTATATACTTGCTAGGTAATGCTGCTTTGGAGAAATTTTTTGGTGTGACTCAGAAAGGTTTTTTGGGTAAGAGTGATTTTGACTTTATGGATGAAGCAGATGCCAACCTATGCAAGCAAAGTGACGAGACTGCTATCAAGAGTGACAATATAAGCTTTAGCGAAGAGAAAGTGCTCAATAGCGATAACAAAGAGGTGATACTGGAAATCAGAAAAATTGCCGTTAGAGATGTGAGTGGTGAGCTACTGGGCATCATGGGTATAGCGACTGACATAACAGAGAGAAGGCTTGCAGAGGAAGTGACCGCAAAAAGCGAGCAAGAGTTTCGTACGCTTACCGAAAACCTGCCAGACAATATAGTGCGGTACAACCTTGACTGCAGAGTGACTTATGTATCTCCAGCTATAGAACGCATCGGTGGCAAAGACGCAGTTGCTATGCTGATGGGTAAGACACCAATGGAGAGTCATTTCATACTAAACGATGAACAAGCCAAAATGTATCAGCACTGCCTTGAACAAACCATTGCAACTGGCGAAATAAACGAGATGGAGCTAACCACAACGCCAGTTCATGCCGGAGAGGTTCAGATTCATCACATCCGCTTTGTTCCCGAACACCTCCCTAGTGGTGAGATATGTGGAGCAATGGCGATAGGTCGAGATATTACGGAGCAAAAAAAGATAGAAGGTGTCTTGCAGCACAAGCAATCAATGTTAACTGAAGCACAAAGGCTCGCCGTGCTTGGTAGCTGGGATTGGGATGTTATCAAAAACAAAGTTGAATGGTCTGAAATGGCTTATGAAATTTATACGCCAGACAAACATCCTGCTGACCCTAATTTTGAGGATTTTACATCTTCACTACATGAAGATGACAAGGAGCGTGTGATTGCAGCTGTCGTGTCTGCATTTGAACATGACACACCTTTTGACTTGGATCATCGTGTAGTTTCCAAGAGTAAAGGGGTGCGTACTGTTCATGCTCATGGTAAAGTATTTAGGGATAAGGATGGCAAACCGATTCGCATGATAGGCACAGTGCATGATATTACCGAGCGAAAAGCATCCGAGAAAATGCTCCGTATGCTCTCTGATTCTCTTAATGTTACCTCTGAGTCTGTATTTATCGTAGATTTGGATAGCGCACAGATGATATATGTCAACGATACGGCGGCAAGAACACTAGAATACTCCAGAGAAGAGTTGCTAAGTGGTATGAGCGTGTTTGACCTTGACCCTGATTTTGACCATGACAAATGGAAGGCTCATATGCTGGATATTAAAAATCACGGTGCCGTGACAATAGAGACGAAGCATAGGACAAAGAGCGGCAGAGTCTATCCTGTGGAGGTGACTGCTCATTACTTCGAATATGATGGCAAGGTATATAATCTAGCGGTGACAAGGGATATTACAGAGCGGATAGAAAAAGAGTTGTTGCTGCGCAAAAAAGAGTATGAGTATAGAACTCTAGCATCCAACCTGCCTGGTACTCTCGTCAGATATGACAAAGAGTGTCGTTTTGTATTTGTCAATAGAGTCTTTGAAAACTCCCTAGGCATAGTGCTAGAGGTTATAAAAGGCAAATAACATACAGAGG
>CAZNYV010000141.1:0-4451 GCA_964577355.1 uncultured Campylobacteraceae bacterium | reverse complement strand
CCTTAACTCCCTTAACCTCTTTTAGTTTTTGTTTTTTTGCTTCATCTAGTGTGAGGAGTTTTTTGGTTTGGATTCTGGTGTATTGCTCGTTTTTGCTTATTCGACAGAGTACTGCTACTGGCTCACCTGCATTTTTGGCTTCCATCATCTGCTCTATCATGTTGTCATATACGCTAAATTCTATCGTGCCGTGCATATCTAGCAAATGTATGATGCCTAGCTTGTTGCCTGTCTTTTTGATTATTTTGGTCGCGACATCTTCTATCATGCCGACAAACATTGCCTCCGAGCCATCGCCTAGCTCTTCCACTTCGCTAGATAGTGTGTACTTTATCTTGTCCAGCTCTTTTTTGTAGCTATCGAGCGGATGTCCTGAAATATAAAACCCAAGAGTCTCCTTCTCGTATCCTATTAGCTCTTTTTTGTCGTATTCTGGGGTGTTCGGTATCTGGATTGTCGCCTTTGTCATCTCTGCAGTGTCACCAAAAAGTGAGAAGTCTGCATCTTTTTTGGCTCTTGAGGCATCTTGTCCAGCGGCTATGATTTTTTCTATATTCATCAAAAGCGCACGCCTGCTGATTCCAAATCCATCCATCGCACCAGCTTTTATGAGGCATTCGATAGCTTTTTTGTTGACTTTTTGGCTGTCGATGGCGCTTAGGAAATCGCTCAAATCTTCGAAATTTGATTCGCTTCTTGAGTTGATGATGACATCTATTGCGGCACTTCCGACACCTTTGATGGCTCCTAGTCCGAATAGTATCTGCTCTTTGCCGTCCATTGTCCTAGGTGTGAAGTCGCTATTTGAGTCAAACACGCTCGGTGCCAATATGTCGATACCCATATGCTTGCACTCTTCGATGTAGATAACAATCTTGTCCATATTGTCTTTTTCGCTCGACAATAATGCAGCCATAAAAGCCGTTGGGAAATGAGCTTTGAGATATGCTGTGCGATATGTGATGAGCGCGTATGCTGCAGAGTGCGACTTGTTGAAGCCGTATCCTGCGAATTTCAAGATAAGGTCGAACAAATCCTCAGCTTTTTTGGCATCGAGTCCTTGTTTTGCGGCTCCCTCGGCGAAAAATGCTTTTTGCTCTTCGATGTATTTGATGTCTTTTTTACCCATACCTCGACGCACAAGGTCGGCTTGTCCGAGGCTGAATCCACCTATTTTTTGGACTATTTGCATTACTTGTTCTTGGTAGACGATGACGCCGTATGTCGGCTCTAGTATCTCTTCAAGCTCGGCAAATGCGTACTCTATAGCCTTTCTGCCATGTTTTCGCTCTATGAAGTCATCGAGCATTCCAGACTCCATAGGTCCTGGGCGGTAGAGTGCCAGTATCGCGATGATGTCCTCAAATGTCGTAGGACTGAGCCTCTCAACTAGATTTTGCATACCGCTTGACTCTATCTGAAACAGTCCTATAGTGTCACCGCTCTGTATCAGCTCAAATACTTTTGGGTCGTCCATCGGGATGATGGATATGTCTAGGTCGGTATCATAGCTCTCTTTTATCATTTTGAGTGCATTGTTGACGACGGTTAGCGTCTTGAGTCCGAGGAAGTCGAATTTGATAAGGTCAACATCTTCTAGGAATCTGCCATCATACTGTGTGGCTAGGGTGTTTGTATCGCCTGACGGTTTGTAAAGCGGAGTTTTGTGCCAAAGCTCTTCATTTGAGATGACGACACCAGCGGCGTGTGTGCCAGCATTTCGCTTGAGTCCTTCTAGTTTGACCGCATATTCCAACACCTTTGCTGCTCTATCGTCTGTCTCGATAAGCTCCTTGATTTTTGGTTCTTTCTCATAAGCGTCTTTGAGGTTGATACCTAGCATCTCTGGTATGAGTTTGGCAAATTTGTCCGCTTCTGAGAGTGGGTATTCTAGTACGCGCGATACATCTCTGATGACACCTTTTGCTAGGAGTGAACCGAAAGTGATAACCTGTGCAACATTGTGTCTGCCGTATTGCTCTACGACATAGTTGATGACTTCCTCCCGCCTCTCTTGGCAAAAGTCGGTATCAATATCCGGCATCGATACCCGCTCAGGGTTGAGGAACCTTTCAAATAGTAGATTGTAGGGTAGGGGGTCGATGTCTGTGATACGAAGTGCAAAGGCGACGAGACTTCCAGCGGCACTTCCACGTCCAGGTCCCACTGGTATGCCGTTTTCCTTGGCGTAGCGGATGAAGTCCCAAACGATGAGCATATACCCTGGGAATTTCATTTTTTTGATGATGTCTATTTCTACAGCTAGTCTAGCGCGATACTCTTCGTGTTTTTCTGGTGCTATGTGTGCTAGGCGCTCTTCAAGTCCCTCTTCGCATTTGAACTCAAAAAGCTCATCGTCGCTCGTGAATGCTACACCATTTGTATCCAAATAATCAGGCGTGAACTTGAAATTTGGTGGTGTCGGGTCGCCCAGTTTTATCTGTAGATTGCATTTGTCGACTATCTCTTGAGTGTTTATGAGAGCTTCTGGGATGTCAGCATAAAGTGCCGCTATTTGCTCTGGGCTTTTGATATAAAACTCATGAACGGAGTGCTTGAGGCGTTTTGGGTCATTGACCGTCGTCTGCATCGCAATACACATAAATGCTTCGTGTGCGTCGGAATCTTCTGGATTGACATAGTGGGTGTCGTTTGTTGCGATTAGTTTTATATCACATTCACGAGACAGCTTGATGACCTGTTCATCGATAAAAAGCTGATCGTCTATGCCGTGTCGCATCAGTTCGAGATAGAAATCATCCCCAAATATAGCCTTGTATTCTAGGGCGATTTCTTTGGCTCTATCAAATCCTTTTGCGCCGTTTTCTATATTTTTGGCTCTTTGAGTGTTGAGATGCCAGTTGACTTCGCCTTGTAGACAGGCAGAGGTGCAAATAAGCCCCTCGCTGTGCTCGATGAGTAGTTTTTTGTTGATTCTAGGGTAGTAATAAAAGCCCTTGAGGTAGGCTTGCGACGCTAGAAACATTAGGTTTTTGTAGCCTATTTCGTTTTTGGCTAGTAGGCAGATGTGGTGGCGGAGTTTGGTTGTTTTGTCGCCGATGTCGTCTTGATTGTGCAGATAGCCCTCGATGCCGATGAGCGGTTTTATCCCTGCTTTTTTCATCGTTTTGTAGAAGTGAATAGCCCCAAACATCACGCCGTGGTCTGTCATAGCGCACGCTTTGATACCGAGTTCTGGTAATTTTTTTGCCAAATCCTCTATTTTGTTGGCTCCGTCTAGGAGTGAGTATTCGGTGTGTAGATGCAGATGGGTAAACGGTAAAATGCTCAAGATTATGACCTAGATTCTTTTTTGCGCTATTTTACACTTTTTTTGATGTTTTATGAGGCACAATAACTGTGATATGATTTGTCTAGTCTGTTTGTGCTAGATTGTATATAAAAACCCAAAAGATGAAGCAGATGGCACCAAAAACAACAACAGCAAATCCCAAGCAAGAACGGCTAATCTATATCCACTTCGTATATAAGATGAGACTCATATGTGTTTGATAATATTTGTAGTTTTTGCGGGATTGTCCATAAACGAATTTATGACCGACAACATGAGTCAAGCATTTATATATGGAGTGATTGCACTTTTGTTCGCAATTGTGTTTGTTTTCCGAATCAAAGGCTATATCAGACAAAAACCCTAAAAAGGCAACTCATGGCTCTAGACCTTTCAGATACGCTAGTCATCGGTATCAGCGCGACGGCGCTTTTTGATTTGGAGGAGGTGGATAGTGTGTTTCGTAAATCCTACGAAGACAATCCAGATACAGCCATAGAAGAGTATCGCAAATATATGATGGAGCGAGAGGATGATGAGTTGCCAGAGGGAACTGGTTATCCTCTCGTAAAAGCACTGCTGGAACTGAACAAATATCAGCAAGACAGCCAAAGCCCACTAGTTGAAGTGGTAGTAATGTCCAGAAACAGTCCAGATAGCGGACTCAGGATACTCAATACAATCCGCAAAAAAGGACTGCAAATATCCCGTTCGGCTTTTACAGCAGGGGAAAGTGTCGTGGATTATCTGGAGGCTTTTGATGTTGATTTGTTTTTGACTACGCACAAGGCAGATGCACAACAGGTCATAGACAGCCGTATGTGTACTGCTGCGATGCTCAAGGAACCACCAAAGCAAATGGGCGTAATCCCAGATGGGCAAGTTCGTATAGCTTTTGATGGCGATGCTGTGTTATTTGATGATAGTAGTGAGCTAATCTACAAGAAGCAAGGGCTCAAAGCATTTCTAGACAATGAAAATTCAAATCAAGACAAGCCTCTAAACGAAGGTCCATATGCTTTATTCTTGCAAAAGCTCTCTCGCCTACAAAAGAGACTGCCGATGAGAGTTGAGTATTCTCCTGTTCGTATAGCTATCGTCACCGCTCGTAATTCGCCAGCAGAGATGAGAGTTATCAAGACACTCAGGAATTGGGGCG
>CAZNYV010000140.1:0-4556 GCA_964577355.1 uncultured Campylobacteraceae bacterium | reverse complement strand
CTTCTAGCCCTGAACGCCGCAATCGAAGCAGCAAAAGCTGGAGAAACTGGTAAAGGTTTTGCAGTGGTCGCAGTTGAGGTTAGAAAACTAGCAGAGAGAAGTCAAGTTGTTGCAAGTCAAATTAGTAGCATCTCAAAAGAGTCTCTTGGCAAATCCAACCTCGCAGGCAATCTAATAGACGAGATAGTTCCAAAAGTAAAAATGACAGCCGAGCAAATGGCAGAGCTTGAGCGCTCAAGCAAAGAGCAGAGTCAAGCAACAAAACAGATAAGCAGTTCCATGCTTACCCTTGACACCATAACAAGCGAAAACGCTACAGCCTCTGAAGAGTTGTCGCAAAGCTCAATAAACATGAGCAAACAGGCACAATCACTGCTAGATGTGATGAAATTCTTTAAACTACCAAGAAACTAATTCTTAGGAATCTTGCCTCATAAAAAAACTAAACCTAGGAAGTGTACTAGGCAGTATGATTTTATTCGTATTGCCACTATGTACGCTGGAAAGCTCTTTACCATTTTCACACAGGATTTTGTGAAATACAATTTTCCAGCCATCGTCACCTAGATAAATCTTGCCTATATCATTTTCACACTCAATAATAGAGCTTTCATCATAACTCAGAATATCAAGTGGCACACCAACAAGAACTTTGTCTTTGCACAAGAAATGCGCCCCATCTTCTGTGACAAAAGCTGCAACCTGAGCTTCACCTTCACTCATTGCTGTTTCATGGTTTTGAGTATCATCCCTCTCGAATGGTCGATGCAAAATATACGCATCTGTATAGCCACGGTTTTTGAGCTTCTCTAACTCGTTTTTGTATTTCTCGCCATCAAACTTATCACCATAATAGTCATCAATCGCCGACCTATAGGTCATAGTGGAAAATGCCGCGTAATACAGACTCTTAGTACGCCCTTCTATCTTGAGACTATCAATAGCTCCACTATCCAAAAGCTCTTTTATATGTGCTGACATATTCAAATCTTTGGCATTGAATAAATAAGTACCCTCTCCTGGCACCTCTTCTACTCGCATAAGAGTTTTGTGTTCTGGATTTTCTACAAATATCTCATACGGCATCCGACAATCATTCGCACAACTTCCACGGTTAGGCACTCTACCCATCTGAAGCGCCGAAACAAAACATCTACCAATATACGCAAAACACATAGAGCCATGCACGAACACTTCAATCTCAAGGTGAGGCAACCGCTCTTTGATTTCTACTAGGTCTTTTAGACTAACTTCTCTAGCAGCTATAATCCTCGTCACACCCATATCAGCAAAAACCTCGGCGTCCATATAATTCAGTACATTTGCTTGTGTAGAAAGGTGTATTGGCATATTTGGCATTATTTTTTTGACTAGTTTTATTACACCAGGAGTAGAGACTATAAGCGCATCAGGATTGACATCTTTTAGTTCGTGCAGATGCTTTTCTACGAGAGGTATTTGGGAGTTAAAAGGAAAACCGTTTACTGTTGCATAGACTTTCTTGCCGAGATTGTGGGCATAGTCAATAGACTCGCCAAAGCTCTCCATCGTAAACTCTTTGCCGCTACGAATTCTGAGTGAAAAATGGCTAACCCCAGCATATACAGCGTCTGCTCCATAAGCTAGAGCGACTCTGAGTTTTTCAGGGTCTCCAGCTGGGGAAAGAAGTTCTGCCCGTGAAGATAGAATCATTTTTTCCCAAATGCTGCTATTAGAGCCTCTATATCATCTTCGTCCACAACCTCTTTTGAAGTAGTGTCATCACCATGAATATGTTTCGCCGAACCGACTCTTTTGTCATCATCTATCTTGCCCTCAAAAAGCTTGTTCATGTAGTTTGAGAGCGCTCTCATAATATTGATTACTCGTTCTATTTTTTGTCTATGTATGTCTTGATATTGCATAACATCCATCGCACTCATACAATTCATACCGATTGATGAAACACCCTCAGCAATAGTGCCCATTTGATCGAGCGCTTCTCTGCTTTTTTGAGCCTGCTCAGCAAACTTTGGTATAGAGTCGAACTTGCCAGCAAGTTTTTCTAGCAAATCAACATTCGCCTCCAATGCACTAGATATTCCATCTATTTTTTCTTCAATTGACATCGCCTCGTTTGATATTGCTTCTAACATATCAAATATCTGTGATGCTTTTTCCTCTGACTCTTTTGTCACATCATCTAGCTGATGAACTATTTTATTTTCATTTGACGGCATTGGTGGAGGCCAGCTACTATCACCCCCCTGCTTATCTTCATCAACATGTTTTGCCTCAGAAGCATCAACATCCATACTCAAAGAATCATCGCCAAGGTCCATATCGCCTTCCATTAATTTGTCCAATTCTTCTTGCGTCATTACGCACCCTTTTTATACATTTATAAAATTTGACCTATTATAACTTTTTTATAAATAAACTTTACATTGAGGCTTCGGTGATGTTTCAAAAGCTAGATTGTTAAGTTGTAACTTAAATACAAGGTGATCATATGAATATTGATTTGCACAACCACACCAAGCTTTGTAAACATGCGAGTGGTGAGAATGAAGAATATGTACTAGCAGCAATCAACAGCAAAACAAAAATATTTGGCTTCTCGGATCATGCACCGATGCTTTTTGATGAGTCATATCGTATGAGATTTGATGAAATGCAAAAATACGAAAACGAAATAAAATACTTGAAAGCAAAATACAGCGATAAAATAGATATAAAACTCGGCTATGAAGTCGACTATTTACCAGAATACATGGACGAAAGAGTGCTAAATGCTGAAGTCGATTATCTAATAGGCTCTGTTCACTTCATCAACAAATGGGGATTTGACAATCCAGAATTTATTGGCGGTTATCACAATAGAGATTTGGATGAGTTGTGGCTGGAGTATTTTACCGCAATAGAGGATATGGCAAACTCCAAGCACTTCGACATAGTCGGACATCTTGATTTACTTAAGATATTTAATTTTTTACCAAAAAGAGATATTGTCGAACTTGCAATCCCAGCACTTGAAGCAATCAAAAATGCGAATATGGCAATAGAGCTCAACGCTGCAGGACTTAGAAAAGATATAAACGAACAATATCCGTCAATTCCTCTACTCAAAAAAGCAAAAGAGCTCAAAATAGCAATAACTTTTGGCTCAGATGCACACCAACCATCTCAGGTTGGATTCAAGCGAGAAGAGCTGATAGGGCTAGCCAAAACCGTAGGATTTGATGAAGCTGTATATTTTGAAAACAGAAAAATAAAAGTGGTTAAAATTTAATCAACACATTTCAAAGATAATCTGTTACAATTTTGTCGTAACGGTTAAACCCGAAAATATGCAAGGAGAAATCATGTACAGCTCAGACGCAGATGTATCAAAGATATTTGACATTATCAAAGAAAAAGAGATCGAATTTATCGACTTTAGATTTACAGACTTTAAAGGTACTTGGCACCATGTCAGCTACAATGTAAAATCAATAGACAAAGACTCTTTCAAAGGTATCCCATTTGATGGAAGTTCTATTCCTTACTGGCAACCAATCAACAGATCTGATATGCAACTGATTCCAGATGCAACAGCTCACTTTGTTGACCCTTTTACAGCTGACCCAACACTAGTAATCTTCTGTGATGCATATGACATCTACAACAAAGAACTTTATGCAAAATGCCCTAGAGCAATAGCAAAAAAAGCAATGGAATACCTAAAATCAACAGGTCTTGGCGATGTAGCATACTTTGGACCAGAAAATGAGTTCTTTGTATTTGATGATGTAAAAGTAAAAAGCGATATCAACTGCCAATACTACGAAATCGACAGCGAAGAAGGTGTTTGGAATACAGCAAAATCATACACTGACGGTGGATTTAACTCAGGTCATAGACCTGGTACAAAAGGTGGTTACTTCCCAGTAGCTCCAGTTGATACAATGGTTGACCTCAGAGCTGAAATGGTAAAAGTTATGGAAGAAATCGGTCTTGAGACTTTCGTTGTTCACCATGAAGTTGCACAAGGTCAAGGCGAAATCGGCGTTAAATTTGGCACTCTTGTAGAAGCTGCAGACAATGTACAAAAAGTAAAATATGTAGTAAAAATGGTTGCTGCAATGAACGGCAAAACAGCTACATTTATGCCAAAACCGCTTTTCGGTGACAATGGTAACGGTATGCATGTACATCAATCAATCTGGAACAAAGGTGAAAACACTTTTGCTGGTGACAAATACCAAGGTCTAAGCCAAACTGCTCTTCACTACATCGGCGGTGTGCTAAAACACGCTAGAGTTCTTGCAGCATTTACAAACCCTTCAACAAACTCTTACAAAAGACTTGTTCCTGGCTTTGAAGCTCCATCAATCCTTGCATACTCTGCGATGAACAGATCAGCGTCATGCAGAATCCCATATGTATCTAGCCCAAAAGCAAAAAGATGCGAATTCAGATTCCCTGACTCAACTGCTAATCCTTACCTTGCATTCTCTTCTATGCTAATAGCTGGTATCGACGGTATCAAAAACCAAATCGACCCAGGACAACCAAGAGAAGAAGACCTATTCGAA
>CAZNYV010000139.1:0-4593 GCA_964577355.1 uncultured Campylobacteraceae bacterium | reverse complement strand
ACGACTTGACTACATAAAAGATTGCAAAAAATATATACTAAATATTATCTAGACGCCTGGGCATGTTGACTTTAGCTATGAGGTGTCAAAATCTCTAGCCTCAAGCGACGGAGCGCTCCTTGTGGTGGATGCTTCGCAAGGCGTAGAAGCACAGACTTTGGCAAATGTTTACACAGCGATAGACAACGACCTAAATATCCTCCCAGTCATCAATAAAATCGACCTTCCAGCTGCAGATCCAGACAAGGTTATAGATGAGATAGAAAAGAGTATCGGGCTGGATTGCACCGATGTGATGCTCATCTCTGCAAAATCAGGCATAGGCATAAAAGAGCTAGTTGATAAGATAGTTGATTTCGTCCCTCCACCAAAAGGTAGTCCTGATGCTCCTCTCAAAGCCATTATCTATGATAGCTGGTTTGATAACTATCTAGGTGCTCTTGCGATGGTGCGAGTGTTTGACGGTGAGGTACGAAAGGGGCAGGCTATACGGATGTTCAATACTGGTGCAATCCATCAAGTAATAGACCTCATGTATCCGCATCCTCTTCATCCACAAAAAACAGACGCTATCAAAAGTGGCGAAGTCGGAATAATAGTCACTGGGGTCAAAAATATCAAGGATCTCAGCGTAGGCGATACGGTTACAGACAATAAAACACCGTGCGCTGAGGCTGTTGGCGGGTTCAAAGAGCCTAGACCGTTTGTTTTTGCAGGGTTTTATCCTATAGATACGGATAGGTTTGAAGAGCTGAGAGATGCACTAGATAGGCTCAAGCTCAATGACTCTTCTATATCGTACGAGCCTGAGACATCTATAGCTCTAGGGTTTGGCTTTCGTGTAGGCTTTCTCGGAATGCTACATATGGAGGTGGTCAAAGAGCGACTAGAGCGAGAGTTCAATCTCGACCTGATAGCTACGGCTCCGACGGTTATCTATCATGTGAAGCTCACAAACGGCGAGAGCGTAACTGTTCAAAATCCTTCAGAGCTCCCAGAAGTGCAGAGGATAGAGTCTATCGAAGAGCCGTATGTGAGAGCTACTGTCATCGTCCCAAATGATTTCGTCGGCAATATGATAACTCTCATGAATGACCGTAGGGGAACTCAGCTAAAGATGGATTATATCGGTTCATCTCGCGTGCTACTCGTGTATGATGTGCCGCTAAATGAGATAGTAATAGATTTTTATGACAAGCTAAAATCTATCACCAAAGGGTACGCAAGCTTTGATTATGAGCCGAGTGATTACAAAGAGGGTGACTTGGTCAAGCTCGATGTGAGGGTGGCAGGTGAGATTGTCGATGCTCTGAGTCTCATCGTGCCTAGAAGCAAAGCTGATTATCGTGGTCGCGAACTGGTTAAAAAGATGAAGGAGCTGATTGATAGACAGTTGTTTGAAGTTGCAATTCAGGCTAGTATTGGCACTCGTGTCATAGCTAGAGAAACAGTCAAATCAATGGGTAAAAATGTAACAGCTAAATGTTATGGCGGAGATATATCCAGAAAGCGAAAACTCCTCGACAAACAAAAAGAGGGCAAGAAGCGAATGAAAGCGATAGGCAGGGTAAATATACCGCAGGACGCGTTCTTGGCAGTGCTGAAGCTAGACTGATTTTAGTCACATTTTGGTTGCGGTTTTATTTTATTTTTTAAAGTTAACACAAGGTTAATAGAGTTAAACTAAGTCAGGTTTATTTTTGATTAAAAGAATAAGCAAAACTGACAAAGGAGTTTAAATGTCTATGCTAAAGAAATGTAGTGTTTCATTAGTCTTGTCCTGTGCGCTGTCTGTTTCTGTGTTTGCAGCGGATGTAAAACAGGCTCAAGAGGCTTTTGATACGGCTATTGTTGTTTACAAAAAAGGTGACTTTTCCGCTGCTTATAAAATGTTCAACGAGTTGTACGAGCAAAAAAGTGACGATCCAGCTGTCAACTTCTACCTTGGCAAATGTGCCGCAGAGCTAGGTCTAAATGATGAAGCGCTTTTGGCTTACGAGAGGGTTTTGGTGGTTAACCCTGCCGATGTCAAGACGAGAGTAGAAATTGCTAGAGTTTATCTAAAAGAAAAATCTACAGAAAGTGCTGAGCTAGAGCTGCAAAAAGCCTTAGATTATAATGTCTCAGAAGCTGATAGAGCAGGAATCAACAAGCTGCTAGAAGTTATTAAACTATCAAAACAGAAACACTTCATTTCTGGTGCGATGATTGTCGGGTTTAATTATGATACAAATGTAAAAAACTCTGTCACAAATGTACCAGCTGAACTCTCTGGTACTTCTACTGAGCTTGCCAAAATGGATTATTCGCTAAATGAGGTTTTGGCTGTTACGCACAAGTATAGAATAGACAATAGTGACCTCACTTGGGTAAATAATGTCCTTTTGTACAATGCCAACTATCGTCAAGCTGTTGATGTCAATCTGTTTTATGCACAAATATCTTCCGGCATAGGATACAAGCATGGTAGCTTGGATTTGTCACTTGCGCCAACTCTTGAGAAATTAAAATATGGTTTTGGTTTGCCAGATACAATGAGTGCTATCGGCATCTCCCAAAAGGCAAGTTATGCTCTTGATGCAACCACGAGTCTGGAGCAGTCGTTATCTATGAAAAATCAATATTTCTATCATGATAGTGGCGATGGTATGGACTCTACTGTGCTAGATTTCTCTTTTGGTGCAAAAAAAGCCATAGATAATAGCGGCAAGGTTGTTGGTGTGACCTGTGTGCTTACAAAAAATATATCAAAACAAAAAGATATTAGAACTGATATAGACCAAAGCTCAAAGGCTCTTAAGTTTGACTATTCCATGCCTGTTCTTGGTATGTTTGATTTGGCTACAAATTTTACCGTCAAGAGAACCGGCTATCAAGAAGTAAGCGGTTCGCCAACTTATGATTATAGAAGAAGCGATTTGACTAGAAGCCTAGGTGTTACTTTGTCAAAATCCTTAGATAAGACGACCATGGTTTCTTGTGGAGCTACGAGGCTGTTTAATAGTTCAAACTACGGCGCATTTGTGTATCCAAAAACTACACTCAATGCCTCACTTATCAAAACATTTTAGGTAAAGGGGTTGAAAATGAAAAAGATATTATTACTATTGGCCTTCTCTTTCACACTTCTTTTTGCGAGTGTTGGAAAAATTACGATTGTCTCGGGTGATGTTGTGTTAACTAAAGCAGGTAAAAGTACGAAGGTCGTCTCAGGTTCTACTCTTGATGAAAAAGATCAGGTAAGTACGAAAGCTGGCGCATCGGCACAAATAGTGTTCAAAGATGGTACGGCAATATCGCTTGGTGCAAGCAGTATTTTTAGGGTAGATGAGTACTTGTATGATGAAGCAAGCTCAAAGGGAAGCGCGAAATTTGGAGTGTCAGAAGGCGCTTTCCGTGCAATTACTGGCAAAATAGGTAAAGTAGCTCCAGATAAGTTCAAGCTAGATACTAGGACGGCTACTATCGGAATCAGAGGTACAAGATTTCTTGGGATGATTCCAAAAACAGGACCTGAGACTATAGCATGTACAAAAGGTGCTATTTCTGTTACCCTAATAGCCCCACCGCAGCTGCCTGGCATGCCTGCTCCAAAAGCTGTTGCCGTGGATGTTAAGGCTGGGCAGATGACTACAGTATCGGTTGATAAAGTAGAAGCTCCAAAAGCGTTTACTCCAGCTGAAATCAAACATCTAGAAAATGCTACGACGGGAGAGGTGAAAAAATCTGATACTACTCAGCCTGTGAGCACTGGTGGAGTTGTGTCTGCTGGAAACACTGGAAGTGTTGATGCTGTAGGTGTAGTAAGTGGGGTTGGTGATACCGTTGGTGGAGTGACTGGCACCGTGTCAACAATAAATGATGGTGCTGTAGTGGATAAGGTTATTTCTGGGACATATAGCTCTATGAGTCAGCTTATTGATACTATAGTTACTGAAGTTATAAATACTATCCCAAGTGGATTTAGATCTTATGTAGATAGTGCTATTGCTGGTAATATTTCAGGCTTGACACTAGCTACCACAGACGAAATACAAGTGTTAATGAATTCAAAAGCGGTGTATGAGTATTCAGGAGGCACAACTAGTGGATACTTAAGTAATGGCACACCATTATCAGGCAATTCTAGCTTTACTATGAGTTTTGGAGCTGCAAATCCATTGAGTGGTTCTGTGTATATGAGTGACGGAGGAAGTAATGTGGTTAGCCTAACAACCTCTGTTAGTGCAGCTGATTCAACTGGTGTGGTTAGCAAGATGACGGGAACAATTAATGGCGTTGGTGTAACTAATGCTGGTTTGACCGGCAAATTCTATACTAATGGCAATGTATTAGCTGGAAATGTGGTCGCGTCAAATGGAAGTATTGGTGTTGTTGGTGTCTATAAAGGGTATACCCCTGGGCATGTACCTTGATTATCTAAGATTTATTGGAGTATTTTTCCCATAAATCAAAACTCGTTATAATCACCCAAAAAAATCAAAGGGTGATTATGACGACAATTTCTACTCTTCACGCTCCACAAGCTATCGTACCGTACTCTCAAGCGATACTAACTGGCAATATGCTTTTTACTTCAGGACAAATTGCACT
>CAZNYV010000138.1:2124-4642 GCA_964577355.1 uncultured Campylobacteraceae bacterium | reverse complement strand
CATACTCAAATCTGCCTGCTATGATTGTCACTCGAACAATACTGTGTGGCCTTGGTATAGCAATATCGCTCCAGCATCATGGATGGTCATAACAGATGTCAACGGCGGTAGAGAGTGGCTCAACTTCTCAGTCTGGGAAAGCTACGACGAAGCAAAAAAACTCAAACTCAGAAAACTTATCAGCAGGGAAGTGCTAGTAGCTATGCCACTACAATCATATATGAGCGCCCACCCAGAAGCTAGAATGACCGAAGAACAAAGAAGAACTATCAGAAAATGGACGGGCGTGCTTCCAAATACTGTCCTGATGACAGAGTAGGGCTGCCTTGCAGATGTGTTTATATACCACCAGCCAACATCGCATCCGCCACCTGAACAAAAGCTGCAATATTGGCTCCGTCGCTCAGGTTGCCGCTTCTGCCATATTGTGCTGCTGTTGATGAGACTAGCTTGTATATCTGTTTCATCGTGTGCTCTAATTTTGATTCTACCTCTTCAAACGACAATCTGAGCATTGAGGCATTTTGACTCATTTCGAACTGGCTGACAGCGACTCCTCCTGCGTTTGCTGCTTTGGCTAGAGCGAACATCATACCAGCATCATGGAGTGCGAGCTGCGCCTCTGGTGTCGTCGGCATATTTGCTCCCTCCACTACAGCTTGACAGCCATTTGCGATTAGATTTCTGGCATCTGTTAGCGTCAGTTCATTTTGGGTGGCGCATGCAAACGCACAATCGCACGGAATCTGCCAAACAGCGTGAGCACCAGCTGGATAATCTTCAACACTAATATATTTGGCGTTTGGATGGGTGTCTACATATCTCACAAGACTTTCACGACGGACATTCTTTATCTCTTTGAGGGCTTTCAAATCTATTCCATCGGGGTCATACACAACCCCTTTGCTATCCGAACAAGTAACTGGTATCGCTCCGACTGCATATAGTTTTTCAATGGCATATATAGCCACATTTCCAGCTCCGCTTACTGTGCATATCTTGCCAGCAAGGCTGTCTGTGCGCTGGTCTCGTAGCATCTCATTTGCAAAATACACTACTCCATACCCTGTGGCTTCTGGTCTAGCGAGCGAGCCTCCAGTCGCAAATGGTTTGCCAGTTATTGCGCCCTCATAGTGCTGCGTGAGTCGCTTGTACTCACCAAAAAGATAGCCAATCTCGCGCCCACCAACACCAATATCACCTGCAGGAATATCTATTCTAGGACCGATATAACGATGGAGCTGCCTCATAAAAGCAGTGCAAAAGCTCATTATCTCGGTATCAGACTTGCCTTTTGGGTCAAAATCGCTTCCACCTTTGGCTCCACCCATTGATAGCCCAGTCAGAGCATTTTTGAATATCTGTTCAAAAGCCAAAAACTTCAAAATATCTGCATTGACACTAGGATGAAATCGCAAGCCACCTTTGTATGGACCGAGCGCATTGTTGAATTGGATGCGCCATCCACGATTTACTCTGACATTTCGGTTGTCATCTAGCCATTCAACCTTGAAGTGAATCTCCCTATCAGGAACAAGTAATCTCTCCACAATCGCACCATCGAGGTATCGCGGATTGTTCGCTATCACCTCGCTCAGAGATGATAGCACCTCACTTACCGCCTGAACAAAAGTCCCGTCACCAGCTTGATTTTGCATTTTAACATTGTTGATAATTTTAGTAACCGCATCCATAATAAACCTTTTTTGGCGAGATAACAAAATATTAAACCTAGAAATATGCAAAATCATAACTGAATTCTATAACTATTGTCAAGCCAAACCGTATCACATAAGGCTTTAGCGTAGGGCAGGGGAGTGATAAAGTTTCTATTGTATTTCATCGTCATTTCTGCTACAATACGGCAATAAAATCTCCAAGAATACAAGGATACCATCATCACCATGACCAAAACAAGAATGCGAAATGACCTCAAAAACCTACTTTTCAAGCGCTACGGCAAGCTAGTACTTGAGGCAAAAGAAGTAGAAAATGAAGTTCATGAAAAAGCAAAAAGTGTCTTGACAACTTCATCTGTAGCAGACACATGGCTTATAGACGATGTAGTCAATCACATCATCGCGGAAAGCGAGCCAAAAAAAAGACACAACTGCGCCAAACAGCATAGAGCTGAAATCATACACAATATGAACAACTACCTTATCAAATATTGGAAACAAGAAAAGTACGATTTGAGCGAACTAGGAATAATCGACCAAGCGGAGAAAATGGCGGCATAATCTGGAGGTGCCGATGCGACAATTTTCACATACTGCTATCCAAGATGAGATAGACAAATCGCAAGCAGTACTGCAAAACAGAAGTGTCCTGCTGACCTTTAGACTGCTTGTCTTTATTGCTGTTTGTTCAATCATCTACATAGCGGTAGATTCCTACGAAAGCTACAAACGCATAAGCAACAAAATCAAAGACGACTACATATCCCTACAACAAGACATCATAAAAAGTCGTGTAAATGATGTCGTCTACATCATAAATATCTCAATGAATAGCTCTG
>CAZNYV010000138.1:0-2114 GCA_964577355.1 uncultured Campylobacteraceae bacterium | reverse complement strand
CGACAGAGTCACACAGGCAAACTATATAGCTACTTCTATTTACAACCAATATCACGACAAAGAACCAGAAGCGTCAGTAAAAGACAGAATCAAGGATGCCCTCAGACCACTTCGCTGGAACAATGGCAGAAGCTATATATGGATAGTAGACCACGATAATCGCGCAGTTATGTCACCAGAAAATCCAGAGCTAGAGGGGACTTCATTCAAAAACTTCAAAGATATGAAGGGCAATTTCGTTGTGCTTCAACAGACGAAAACAGCTGTTGAGCATGGAGAGGGATTCAATAAAGACTACTTCACAAAATTTGACAAACCAAAAGAGCAATTGTTTCCTCAAGTATCATTCGTAAAGGATTTCAGGCATTATGGCTGGTATTTTGGTAGCGCTGAGTTTATTGACGACCATCAAAACAGCCTAAAAGAAGAGATGCTAAAGAGAATTGCAGAAATAAGATATGGAAAAAGCTATATATTTATCAATGATACACAAGGAAATGCTCTCCTTACAAACGGTCATATGCTCGAAAAGCCGATAAATAAGATTGATTTGACTGACAAAAATGGTGTCAAAATTGTTCAACAAGAGATAGAAATCACAAAAAAATCTCCAGAAGGTGGTTATCTACAATATTTTTGGCATGAGGCTGGTGTCGATAAAGATATTTACAAAATGGCATTTGTCAGGAGCATTGGCGGATTGGATTGGGTAATAGGGACTAGCATACCATTGGATGATATAAATATCAATCTCGAGTCCCTAGCAGATGACATCAAAAGCAACACTATCCAGAAAATCTGCTATGTCCTACTGTTTTTTATAGTTGTTTTTGCAATAGCGTATTATGGAATCGTAATCCACAATCGACATGTTGAATATATTTTGACAAAGACCAAAGGCGAGCTACTCAGAAGCTATACCGACCTAGACGACTTGAACAAAAACCTCCAGATGCTAGTTGACGAAGAAACATCAAAAAGACTAGAACAAGAGAAGCTCCTGATTCAGCAGTCCAAAATGGCGATGATGGGAGAGATGATTGCTATGATAGCGCACCAGTGGAGACAGCCGCTAAATTCGCTAGGACTCACCATACAAGACACATATATAGCGTACAAACTTGGTGAAATCAATGACGAATATGCCGAGAGATTTAAAAAATCTTCAATGAGCACCATCCAACAAATGTCAAAAACCATTGATGACTTTAGAGATTTTTTCAAACCAACCAAAGAGAAGGGCGTATTTGTGCTTGAGGATGCGGTAATGGAGACTGTTGACATCGTGTCACCACAACTAAAAAACAAATCTATACAAATACAATCCAACCAAACAAGCAAGCACGAATATTATGGCTACAAAAACGAACTAGAACAAGTCTTGCTGATATTGATTTCAAATGCAAAAGATGCACTGGCAGACAGCAATACAAAAAATCCAAGAATAGATATTGATATTCAAGAAGTAGCCGACAATAAGCTAAGACTCATCGTAGAAGACAATGCTGGTGGAATTCCTGACGAAATCCTCAACAGAATATTTGAGCCTTACTTTACCACAAAAGAGCAAGGCAAGGGTACTGGTATTGGGCTATATATGGCAAAAGAGATTATAGAGAGACAGATGAGCGGTAAGATTTTTGCCGAGAATGGTGACAATGGCGCTAGGTTTGTGATTGAACTCATATAACCGCCCATATCGTAGCTCTAAAATTTAACTGTGAAAATTTGTGTTTTCATAAATTAATATATTTGGATAATTAGACTCACTATAGCCATCAAAAAATTAAATCCTATTTTCATTTCCTGCTTTGGTGATAGCTATTACCAACCTAGCCCCATTCTTGATATTTTCAGCACTTATTTTTCCGCCCATCCTGTCTTCAATGATAGATTTGGCAGCAAACAGTCCTATTCGCATACCGTTAAGTCCTTTTGTGCTCACATATGGTTCAAAAATCTCATCGATATTTTCATACCCTATTCCTCCGCCGTTATCTTCAATACTTACTATTGCCTTGGATGTGCTTTGTGTTACTTTTATTTTTATCTGTGGAGCTGTAGTCTCATTTTTTGTTATGGCATCTTTGGCGTTATTTAGCACAACCAACAAA
>CAZNYV010000137.1:0-4675 GCA_964577355.1 uncultured Campylobacteraceae bacterium | reverse complement strand
CTCCAGAGGAGATTGTTATCTTACCTATGGAGGAGAATAGGAGGGAGGGGAGGAGGAGAAGGGCGAAAAGGATGATTCTCATATTGGACTCCAGTACTAAAATGCTTTATTGTTATAGTCTCAAAGACTACTGTGTATTCCCTAATTCTTCATCAACTTTTATTAAAAGCTTATTAAAATTTTAGAAATTTTGTGAATATTTATTAGCGAGCTGGAGCGTGGTTTCTATTCGGTTTTTTCTTTTATGTATGATGCGCCCTCGTGAACCTTTTCTTTGGTCCAATTCTTTGGCTCATTTGCATCCTGTTTGATGCCTTGCCATGTGGCGCAACCACAGAAAAACAGTAGAGACAATGCTATCGGTAAAATTTTCTTCATTTTTGACCTTTTTATTTTTTTATGAAATGCTATCAGTGGAGAGCTTATAATTGAGACTGTTTTTTATACCAAACCCTATATGAAACTGCTACTGTTATAAATAGGGCGCCAATAATGCCAAATATCCAATTTGGAGATATTTTGGCACTTGCCAGAAAGCCAATCATCAGCGATGTTGCTCCGGCTGAGAGATTGAAAAACATATCATTTACAGCTATCACTCTACCGTAGTATTTTTCAGGGCACTCCTCTTGAATCATTGTCATACTGTATGACCAAAGCGTTGTGGTAAATAGTCCTGTTAAAAATGAGCCAATCAGTGATAAGTAAAAATCACCACAAAAAATACCCCAGATAGCTATTGCAACACCTTGAGCGACAAAGAAATATCCCAGCCTAGCTCTGCTTACGATATTGCCGAAATATCTTCCACCAAGCACTAATCCTACGGAGCGGATGGCGTTTATGAAGCCTATGGCTAGTGGCACTGCGATGATTAGTTTGTATTTATATTGTGCCAAAAGTGCTACGATAGCATCAAAGGCTGTAAGTGCAACCGCTGAATGGAGCAGCATTAGAAAGAACATATTTGGGTTTGACTTCAGATATGCTATACCGTCAAAAAACATCTCTCTAAAATTTTCACCACGAGAGAGTGGCACATCGTCAAATTGAATCGTATAAAAAACTGCAAAAGCACTGCAAAATAGCAAAGCATCGACAAAAAATGAGACTTTGACTCCAAAATAATAGACCGCCATACCGCTAATAGCCATGCCAGCTGTGTAGCAAATAGACCAAACGATAGAATGAAGCTCGTTTGCAACTCTAAGCTCTTCTGAGCTGAGGACTCTGGGCAGAAGTGACATTTTGCAAGTAAAATAAAACGACGAAGCGCTCATTCGGATAGCGATTAGCACAAAAATCCAGATAAGCTCACTTCGTTGGGTGATAAACATAAACAGTAGAGTGGTGGTGATTTCTACACCAAGTAGCCCATTCATCAGCTTTTTGAGTGGTAGTTTATCCGCCAAGACTCCTGTGAATGGTGATTGGATGATACCTGGCAAAAACATACAAAATGCGAGAAGCGAAACCAGGAAAGGATTGCTATCAAGGCTTAGGAGTAGTGAAAATATTGCTACATGTGAGAACCAAACACCAAAATAGGTTAGAATCTGTACGGTCACAATTTTTCTGGCAAAAATATTTTGTCTCACAAGCTCAGTATAGGTCAAGAAATACCTTTGGAATTGAAATCAGCACTAGGATAATAACAAAATTAGACTTCCTTTGAAATAGTGTGTCTGAGCGGTATATTTCACACTTTTTCGCTAAAATTACAAAAAGCAAACAAAGGGTGCAAGATGGCAAAAGATAGCAATAGAACTAACAAAAAAAGCATAGGCTAGATGTTTATGCCGTACTACAGCTGGATTTTAGTTTTTCATATTATGTCTTTTTTGTCGTGGATGGCTATGCTTTTTTATCTTCCGCGCTTGTTTGTATATCATGTTGAAAATGCAGACAATGCTGGTTTTGTCGAGGTCGCAAAAATCCAAGAATACAAGCTCTATAAGTACATTGGTGTTCCAGCTTTGTGGGCTACTGTTTTGAGTGGCTCTACGATGTTGACACTCAATCCATCGCTTTTTCATAGCGGTGGTTGGATTCATGCCAAAATAACCGTAGCTCTGCTTCTTGTTGCCTACTAGTTTTCTCTGGGTTACTATAGAAAACAGTTGGCAGAAGACAGATGCACCAAAAGCGGAGTTTTTTTTAGGGCTTACAATGAAGTGCCTACAATACTTGCGCTATTAATCGTTATTTTTGTCGTTGTTAGACCTTTTTGAGAATAATTATCATTTTACTTGACATTTAAGAAGTGAAAATTGTATAACTTTGATACCAGTTCTCATAATGCTATAAAATATAACTGGTGAGTTTAAATAAGCGAATTAAAAATGAAAACACTATGTGAAATTGAACAAAACAGAGAATATATTATTTCAAAAATAAAAGCAGTGGAACCTGTATTGTCAAGGCTTATGTCTATGGGCTTTGCAAAGGGCAGTAGGATTACTTTGCTCAAAAATACAGCAGGCAAACAGACCTATCAAGTAAAAATCGAAGATAGCGAAGTAGGGCTTAGAGCTGAAGAAGCAAAACTGGTGTTTGTTAGGGTTGACAAGTGAGTAAACAAAAAATCAAAGTAGCACTTGTTGGTCAACCAAATGTTGGCAAATCGCATCTGATCAACTCCATATCTGGTGCTCAGCTGCATGTGGGCAATTTCTCAGGTGTGACGGTTGAAAAAAAAGAGGTCGTTTTTGAGGTTGGTGAACATGAAATAACAATCGTTGATTTGCCAGGAACTTATAGCCTAAATGCCTACTCACCAGACGAAGAGGTGGCAAAAGATTTTCTACTAAACGAACAATATGACCTGATAGTAAATGTGCTAGATGCGAATGCAATCCAGAGAAATCTGGCTTTTTCACTATCTCTTATGGATATGGGCAAGAAAATTATTTTGGCTATCAATATGATAGACGAAGTGACAAAAAATGGTGGCGAGATAGACAACGAAGAGATGTCAAGAGAGCTGGGCGTACCGGTTATTCTTGTGTCTGCAAAGCAGAAGCTGGGTGTCGACAGGTTGGTGCAAAAAATCATCGAGATGTATGAATTCGGTACGGTATCAAAAAAACTAGTATATGACAATCATATAGAAGCAGCCCTTGAAGCTCCGATTGAGGTGCTAGAAAAAGACCCAGAATTGACAGAAAATGCAAGATTTATCACTCTTCGGCTGCTCGAAAATGACAAAAATATATACAAACAAGTCCACGATAGGCCTATTTTTCTCGATTTTCATGAGGTGTTCAATCGCTCGTGTGAAAATCTAAAAATTCTCTCAAATGAAGATAGTACGGCTGAAGCAATTGTGAATTCTAGGATTTCTCTATCCAAGGGTATTTTTTCAAAAAGTGTCAAAATCAAGCATCAAGATACGATTAGTGAAAAGGTTGACAACATATTGATTCATCAGCTTTTGGGGCTTCCTATTTTTTTGGTTTTGATGTGGATTATGTTTCAGCTGACATTCAAAGTGGGGGCTCTTCCGCAAGGGTATATCACTCAGACTTTTACAAATATTGCGATTCTTTCGAAGAGTATTTTGCCGCCAAATGTGATTTCTGAGGCTTTTTATGACGGCGCACTTCCAGCGGTCGGAGCTATACTTGGATTTTTGCCAAATATTTTGATACTCTTTTTTGCGATAAATTTGCTAGAACAGACTGGCTATATGGCTAGAGTGGCGTTTTTGCTAGATGGTATTATGAAGAGATTTGGTCTGCATGGCAAAGCTTTCATACCTCTTATGACAGGATTTGGGTGTTCTGTTCCAGCGTATATGGCAGCAAGAACACTCAAAAATCCAAAAGACAAACTAATTACGATGCTCATTATTGGCTTCTTTTCTTGTTCTGCAAGGATGCCAGTATATATTCTTATGATTGGAGCATTTTTTACACCAGAACAAGCTGGAAATATGCTTTTTGCCATATATATTGGCGGAGTTGTTCTGGCGATTCTCGCTGCAAAGATGCTTAGAAGTACGATTCTAAAAGGAAATGCTGAACCGTTTGTGATGGAGATGCCTAGGTATCGATGGCCTTCATTTAAGGCTATTTTGAGAGAGTTAAAACTAAAAACAGTGATGTTTTTGAAGAATGCAAGTGTTTTTATAGCTATCGTATCAATGGCGATTTGGTTTTTGAGTGCTTATCCAAATGACCAAAAGCTTGACCTAGAGTATGCAAACAGGATGCAAACTGCGCAAAGTGCTGAGCAAAACAAGACTTTGTCGCTGGAACTTGCGGCAAAAAAAATGGAAAATAGCTATATTGGCTTTTTTGGCAAAATGATTGAACCTGTTTTTGAGCCGTTAGGTTTTGATTGGAAACTGTCAGTGACAACTGTTACGGCGCTTGCTGCAAAAGAGGTTGCAGTTGCTTCGCTCGCCACACTTTATGGTGCTGAGAGTAGCGAAGAGAACAGCAGTTTTCTAATAAAAGCTATTCATTCTCATGTGGACTTTAAATCAGCTGTTGCATTTATCATTATTATCATGGTTTATTCGCCTTGTATCGCAGCTATGAGTACATTTTTCGCAGAAGTTAGAGAGTGGAAGTGGCGTGCTTTTTATATAGTTTACCCAAATATTTTGGCGTTTATTTTGGCTTTTGTAGCTTACAAACTACTATCTCTTTTTGGGTTTTAAGTTTTGATT
>CAZNYV010000136.1:0-4942 GCA_964577355.1 uncultured Campylobacteraceae bacterium | reverse complement strand
CATGATGCCTTATTCTGTAGTTATTTCCTATTTTTGTTAAAGTCTTAAATTCTGACTCAATTTCATCTTTCAAGTTACCACCAGCAACATCAATAAGTTTAGATACTGATTGTTTTTTATCTATCTCAAAGTATGTTTTTAACCTTTCAAATGCATCCCAAAGTTTTTCAATTGCCACTTGTTTATCATTTAAAGTTAAATACCTATTTTTAGCTTCTTCTATTAGCTTGTTTAGAGAGTCATCATCTGTATTTATTGATGATTCAAAAAGTAGTTCAGTATTAAGACTAATACCTAGTATGTGTGATATATCAATGCCTTCATCAGCTATTACACTTAAATCAATAAATCTTTTAAACTCAGCTAGTGCATTTCTGAAAAAATCATCATAATCTATATTTTGTTTTTTTGAGTGCTCCTGAAAATACTTTTGTTTAAATAGCCCTTTTTCCAGTATATAAATAATTTCTTTAGTATTAATTTGAGATAGCAAATCTTTAATCCAAAACCTTCTTGTACCTGTAAAATTAGAGGGTAAACCTAATTCATAAAAAAACTTTGAAATTTCATTGCCACTTTTGTAAGGAAAATTAGTATTGTCTCCGCAGATTATTTTTGCCAATTCCATTTCGAAATCTATATTATTTTTTCTTGCTTGTATTAATCTGTATTCTTTTAAATCTTTACTATTTTTTGTGTCAAATGTTAGTTCAAAGATAGAGTCTTCAACAATTGCCTTAGCCATTGCAAAATCCTCTTCAATATCAACATAGTAATGATGACTTAAAAAATAAGATGATTCGTCATCTTTGATAAAACTAAGATTTTTAATTCTGGTTTTAAAATGATTATCGAATACATTGATATATTCAGTTTTCCAAGACGCATAGTGAGACGGATCAGCTTCACTAAAATTTTTAAGACCAATTAACTCTTCATAGCTCTTCTTTAATAGCTCTACTTTTTTCAAAACTACTCCTTGTCGTGGCAACCTTATAGAACGCATATTATACAAATTGCAATCTATAATAAAAAAACAAAAGAAGATTTTATGAGTGCGTTTGAAAGGGATAGATAAATTTCTATCCATACAGAATCTTTCAAAGCTTCATAAAATATTCACTCCTACGCTAAAACTCAAAAACAATACAAGCCAAACAAGTTTTTCATTTATCACTAAACTATAAATGAAAAATATCTCTTTGGGGAGATTTATTTGAGTTTTGCATTTGCCAAAAGTGACTACTTTTTGCAAATAAGCTTTGAGATTTGATATATCGTAATATCATCATCGAGAAGCTTTCAAAAGAGGTAAAGGGTTTTTAGGGATAGGAGATTTTCTCCTTTTCCCCTGAACAAGTTTCGCACTAATTCTTGAGAACCATCGGTTTCTTGAGAATGTGCAAACTTGCAATCTGCCTGTCGGCATTTTTGCTTCTTAAGAATTTTTGAGTCCAAGTATCTCAAGGGTATTGTCTAGGTTTTTGTCCCACTTTGGATTTTTGAAATACATTATCTCTCAACCGGCTCATCTTATTTCATCAAGCAAGACTTTATCCATAATGATGTTTCCTGTTTTGATTTGCTGGTATATACAGATAATATTTGGTTTTTTGCTCGTTTGAATCTTTTTGACTATTATATTCAGAGCGTTCATTTCTTGCGTATAGGCTTCATTTACGATATGCTCTATGATGTTTATAGCACTAGTTCTTCCATTATCACAAGGGCTATCTAGGTCGTTTATATAGAATGTGTGATTTAGTAAGTCATAGTAGTAAATAAAATAAGTTCATTTTCAAGAAATCATAGATTTTGAGACATAAACAGCTTTTGCAAGCAGATTATTTTTTCAGGTTTTTATCTCAAGTATTTGTTTGAATAGGTTCATAGTTTTTGGTAAATAAAAAAATAAAATTGCTTGCAAGCAATTTTATTTAAGCATATAGATTCTAGGAGTGTCAATTTGTTTTTTGGTTTTTGTGCAAAAAATTAATGAAAAATTAATTGCTCATGTATGTTATGGGTAGCGATTTTTTTTGCAAAAACAAATTAATTTTTTTATTTGACAAGTAAAATAAAGTGTACTAGACTTCACGCTGTATGTTTTATTACATATTTTTTACATTCTAACAAAAGTAAACAATTATGGAAACACAAACAAATGAAACATACGACCCTATAAGGGACTATATTCTGTCTCGGAGAAACGATAGAATAACAAAAGAGCCGACTGATTACGAAGTAGTTAGCTACTGAGATGTAAAAAGGACTCCAAATCCAGTAAACTCTAAAACTCTACCCATGGCAAGTTTTGACAAGCTTGATTGGTGAGTTATCAAATTTGCCATGACGATACTTTATTATCTAGTCATGGTGGCTATATGATACTTTCTTGTGAGGGATAGATTATCGAAGTTTTGGAAGAGGATTTTGTCGAAGATTTATAAAAACGAATAGTAATTAAATCTAAATTTTTGATATTTTAATAAGATCATTACAAAAAAGTACATTTCATTCTCTAGAACCATCCAAGACATTGTTAATATTGTGACAAACTGTATTTTGCAATAGCTCGTCTAGTATATAGCTAATTAATACAAATGGATTTTCAAAAATACTATTAAAATATTTTATTACGCTAAACTCTGTTAGTGTTTGGCTCAAGAAAGCATATTCATCAAAAGAGGTATATGAAGATGCTTTGAATTTATTAAATATCTCTAAAGAATGATTTTTTTTATCATTTCATATGTCTTCTAGTGCATTAGATAGTTGTTTTAAGAAATAGTCACTATAGACAATTTGTCTTATTATATTTGGCATCAATAATGCCTTCTGCAACTCTTTTAGTTTATTTATATCATTTAACATAGATTTTGGTAAAAGAATAAAATTTAATCTTCATCCAATTTTATACTATTCAATAGTTTAGATTAATTCTGTGAAATAGCAAGTTTTTTTGACACTTTGCTACAATCGGCATTTAAGCACAATCAAAATATAGGACATTTTATGAGTATAAAACTTTCCATATTAGATATACAAGAAGATTTAAGATTACATACAATTTGGCTTGATAGTGATGGTAAACTTGGAAAAAAAGCAAATTTTAGAAGAAAAAATTTAAGCGGTCTTGATTTATCTAATCGTAATCTTGCCAAAGCTGATTTGCGAAAAACTATTCTTCGTGAATGCAATCTTTCAGGTACAAAACTGGACGGAGCATTGTTATCAGAAGCAAATGTGTCGCTATCTAATTTATGTAAGGCTACACTTTCAGGTGCAACTTGTTCACGCACTGATTTTTCTAATTCAGTATTAATTGGAATTACAGCTAGGGCTACCAATTTTAGGAATGCCAATTTTTTTAAGGCAAATCTCCAAAACTCTTCACTCATTACATCTGTGTTTATTTCTACATATTTTGTTGAAGCCAATTTGAGTGAATGTGATTTGCGTCGTGCAAAACTAGATAGGGCTAATTTAACTAAAGCAAATCTGTTTAATTCTGATTTAAGACAAGCTAATTTGGCACTATCCAACCTAACATTGGCTGATTTGACTGGAACATGTATATGGGAAATACAAAATGCTGAATGGAATGTAACAGATACAACATGTCGTTATTTATATTTGGATAAACACAAAACCAAAAGAATGCCAGATGAAAGAGATTTTGAGCTGGGTGAATTTCAAGATATATACGGAAACTATCCAACAATTGAATATTTCTTTAAAAATGGTATAACACCAATTGATCCGATTTTATTATCTCATATTGTTGGTATTATTAATTCCGAGCATCCAGACATTAAACTCGAACTAGAATCACTATCATTATTGGGTAGAGCGCCAAATGCAAGATTTCGTATTTCATCTTCCGAAAAAGCCAAAGAAATACTTAGAACATTTATAATAAAATATGAAACTCTCAAGCAGTATATTGCTAATCAAAAAATCACTACACTTAAAATAGAGGTGAATAATTTGCATATTGAAAACTTTAAAATGAAAAACAATTATGGAAACATAGGCAACAATGGTGTTGTAACTAATAGTTTTGCTAATTTCAAGTCTATTGATAAAGAACAAGCAAATGAACTCCTAAATTTTATAGATCAAAATGGTTATGAAAATGAACCTGAAAATGGAATTATTTCAACCATGAAAGATGAATTATCAAATGTAGCTAATGGACTCACAAAAGAAATAGCAAGTAGCACATTTGATTATTTAAAAACCATTGTCTTAGAATCTGGTCATAATATTTCAGATAAACTTGATAGCTTTTTTAGTTTTAATTCCTAAAGCAAATTAAAAACTTCTAAAATTGCTATCTAAGTTTTTAATATTAAGTGCAATAAGTAAAAGTATAGTTTTTAAATGAAAAAAAGCATTTTATTGATTTTCTTGCTCATAGGTACATTATCAACCATGCAAGCAAATGAAGCAAGCATATTTAACGATTCTGAAATTCAAAACTTCAAAGAAACTAGATTTACCATAACAGCAGGCTCTATTCATATAAATGCCATAGGCAAATATGCGGACGGCGACTATGCACTACAAGAAGCTATAGTAAATCCACTAGAGGGTAAAAATACATATACCGCTACATTAAAATTTGTCCTCAAAAAAGGAATGCTTTCGTACTCACACATTGAGACCATCGGCATACTCTATGATAGTGAAAAGTTGTGGATAAAATACATGGGCAAGATATACAAATACAATATCCCGTCTGAAACAAAAACTATAGATAAACAGCCCTCATCTGTAACATATAAAACACAAAATCCATCTTTGGAAGTTGCTATCGAAAAAATGAAGCTTAGGTTTGAGTTTTGAGGCTTTGTTAATATAGGAAACATGAGAAAAAAGAGGTTTAATAAAACCTCTCAAATTCAGTTTGAATCACTTCAGACAGAAACCATATATT
>CAZNYV010000135.1:0-4965 GCA_964577355.1 uncultured Campylobacteraceae bacterium | reverse complement strand
GCTATAACTGCTATGACCTACAAATCCCGCGAGGGCAATCCCCACACCGTAGAGCTAGTAGCGTACGGCATATATCTACCCTATAAAACCAAGCGAGAGAACATCCACATCGAGGGTGACAGAGTAGCCATCTATCTCATCGAGGGCAAGTGGCGGGTCAAGGATGTCG
This sequence comes from uncultured Campylobacteraceae bacterium, assembly GCA_964577355.1. GTDB lineage: Bacteria > Campylobacterota > Campylobacteria > Campylobacterales > UBA6016 > CAZNYV01. The sequence continues at coordinate 4,796 of CAZNYV010000135.1, read as the reverse complement.
ATGCGTTTCATGCGGAGTATGAAATAGAGATAAGGGAGAGCAAATGCTTATAGGAATGTATAACGGATTAGTGGTATATGGAGCGCCAGAGCTAACAGAAGTAGTAGAAGTTAAAAGGAGCTGGCGAGAGCGGTTGTTTTCATTGACTCCTTGTGTCAAGACAAAAAAAGTAACTGTGCCATCATTGCGATATATCATCACCGCTGATAGCAAGATGTTTGTACACCCCGAAACAGGGAGAAAAATTGTAGATAAGCTAAAGTAGAGCTAGTGAATGAGTTTCGTGTCGGGGACAGCATATACCAAATATCCCCAACAGATAATGAAGATATAGTGATACTGGTCAAACTAATAGAAAAGATTGCTGATGAGAGGCTCTACGACGGCTATTATCACGAGCTCATCTTCGCTACTAAAAAACTTGCTCTTCAACAAAACATAACTAGAGACGAGATAAGGAAACGAAATGCAAAGGCTAGACTAGCAGAAGCAAAAAAATTATTAAAGGAGAGCGAATGAGTAGTTTATTTTTTGAGGATGGTGAGGAAACACCCCGCCAAAATATTCAGAGAAACCACAAAACTTCCAAAAGAAAGTAGAAAACTGGCTATACCAGCTAGACCATGAGCAAGCGTGTATGCTGTTTGAGGCATTGAAAGCCAGCTACCATTGGCACAAACTGGAGGGAAGATAGTGAGCGAATTCAAGAAAAATGACAACCAAAAGCCTAGATTCTCTCTCCTACCTCCAAAGATACTGCATGAGACGGTGGAGCCAAAGTGTTGTGAAGGAAGAGAGTGGATGCTTATATCAAAAGATAAGGCGACCACAGAAGAGTGGCAGAAAGCTCTAGCCGAGCTAAATATAGGAGATATAATACAGACACAGCACAACCAATACGAGCGAGTAGTTGAGGAAATCATAGATAGAGACTGTGTCCCACCGATGCCGTTTTCCATAAAAACCACCAATGGTGAGCACCTGCCAGAAAGCTGGATAAATATCATCTATACAAAAAGTTTAAGTTTAGTAACTTGAAAGGTATTAGATGGAGATAGGCAAATATGGTGGCTATAAAATTGTCACAGACACAAATATGGTAACACGAGTCACAAAACAAGTCAATAGAGGATTTTGGGAGAGATTGTTTTCGACGACACCATTCAAGGCAACTAAGACGGTTGTTGTCTATATTCCGAAAAAGGGAGCTTTGGTAATAGGCGACACGATCATAGTCCACCCAAGCATAAAAGATGAATTAATAAGATAGGCATTAAGGAGAGACAGATGAGTATAGAAACAGGCAGTAGGTGGAAGCACAAAGACGGTGGAGGTGCTGGAGTTTGGAGCGGTGAAATATGGAGTGGACAATTGGAGCAAATGCGCTGAGCCAGTGAGGTACTACGATGCGGCGATGCGGCATTTGATGGCGGTACGAGGTGGTGAGATGATAGATATAGAGAGCGGCAAACATCATATAGCTCATGCGATATGCAGCTTGATGTTTTTATATGAATTAATGACAAAAGAGGAGAGATGAGATGCAAATAGGATTCGTAACGATAGAGCCAATAGGTAAACCAGAAGAGAACAAGACATGGACAAAGATGACCATCAGGATACCGATGATGCGCCCTGCGGATTTCAAGCTCTCAGCACACAAAAAGACAAAAGATTCTGAGCCTGACTTTGATATTTACTACCTGCACAATGGTCGAGGTGAGAACTTCAGACAGACCAAGGTCGGTGCATTGTGGAAGAAAATAGGCAAAAAATCCCTAGAAGAATTTTATAGTGGCAACATAGAACACCCACTAGTGGCTGGAGGTATCTTATACATCGCGGTGACCCGTGCCAAGCAGCTATATGAGGGCGAAAAGGTACACTGGACACATGATGTGTTGTGGAGTGCAGAGAGAAAAGAGCAAGACAAAGATGATAGCTATGGCGCAGGATATTCAAGTGGTTCTGTGACAGATGCAGAAGAAGATATACCATTTTGATGAGAGAGCATGACACCACAACAAAAAGCTCTAGCGGAGCTAAAACGCCTTGAGCTAGAAAAAGAACTAGCCCGTAGAGACCTCGTAGACTTCATGGAGTACAAATTCAGGTACTACCATCTCAAACCCTTTAAACGCAACTGGCATCACGACTTCATAGCAGAAAACCTCAAAGCCTGCAATGATGGTGAAATCACGAGACTAGCGATAGACCTGCCGCCATCGTATGGCAAGACTGAGGAGGTAGTCAAATGTCACTCTAGCTTCACGATGGGGCGTGACCCACTGTTCAAGTTTGGCTATACTAGCTATGGTGGAGACCTCACAGAATCAGTCAGCGTAGAGACTAGAGACTGGGTCAATTCCAAGGTATACCAAGGACTATTTGATACCAAACTAAGCAAGACCGCTACCCAAAAAACCGACTGGAAGACAGAGCAAGGTGGTGGATTCTTTGCTACCACTGTAGGTGGAGCTATTACAGGGCGACACTTTCACGGTATACTGATAGATGACCCGATAAAAGCGAGCGAGGCATACTCCAGAGCAGCTAGGGACGAGGCATATAGCTACTTCCGAGAGTCGATACTATCACGACTAGAAGAGTTTGATAACTCAAGAGCATATATCATCATCATCATGCAAAGACTCCACCCCCAAGACCTAGTAGGTAGACTGCTCAGAGAGCAAGGTGAGCTATGGACACATATCAATCTCCAAGCGATAAACAGCCGACCGATAACATATATCATGGGGGATTTCAAGTATCACAGAGAAGCGAACGAGCCACTATTTGAGGCAAAACACTCACTGGAGCGACTCCGAGAGCTAGAAATTGAGATGGGAAGCGCAGCATTCAAGACACAGATGCAACAAGACCCAGAGATAACCGATGCTGGATTTTTCATGTCAGACTGGTTCAGCGAGATAGGTAGAGCCGAGCTACCAGAGCAGAACCTGTACATATTCGTCGACCCTGCTATGAGTACCAAGGAGAGTGCGGACGATAGAGGTATCGTCGTAGAGGGGTGGAGTCGTGATAGTGACGAGATAGATAGGGTCACATATATGGACGGATGGGCTGGTAAGTGGGAGTTTGATGATTTTTATAGCTACATCATAGATGCGATGCTACTCTATCCCGATGCGGAGGTGCATATCGAGGGCGCAGGTGGTGGTATCATCGTAGGGCAGCAGCTACCAAAGCGCATAGCCCAATACAATACCAAGGCACGAGAGAGTGGCAAGGCACAGATACGAAATAGCATAGAAGTAGCACCACCGAGCAACAAAATCCCCAAAGTACAAAAGATAGCCCAGATGCAACCATACGCCCAAAACGGACAGATTCATGTCCGACGAGGGGCAAATGACATTGACAAGTTTATCGCCGAGATGTGCGCCTTCAGCCCCGATAAGGTCAATAACAAAGACAACATGATAGACCCATTCTCGAACGGCTGGCTGATAGCCAATGCCAAAAAAGAGAGAGTGAAAAGAGACAAAGATTTTCGCCAGCGAAAAAAATCAAGCGGAGGATGGAACATATGAGTAGCTATATTGTAGGGCAGTGTCGTAATAGTGATGATGTAATAGCTCACTATTATGAGCAAGATGATAGGGGCAATTTGACACCAATGTGCGCCAGAGGATGGAATAGAGATGGTGGTTTTGGCTTCTCTATCTTTAGAGGATGTACAGGCAATAAAGGAGTGTGTAATGTGTGTACACGCAGAGTGATACAAGGGCTTCATGGTGTAAAGCCAAAAAAGAGAACAACTAGGTGGTTATAAATGGCAGAGAGATATGACAAAGAACTGGTAACACAGGTAGGCATACACTACGAAGTCCATGATAAAAGTGCCAAGGAGGTAGCGGAGTTTTACTCCATACCCCCAAAGACCGTGGAGAGCTGGATCACTCGCAACGGCTGGAAGAGAGGCAGGCTCAAGGGCAAAGCGGACGAGCTCAAAAAAGAGCTAGACCGTGAGAAGTATGCAGCAGTAGTAGGGCAGATGGCTAGTGACGGCATCACTGACAAGGCGACAGAGGTCATGGGCGGGGATGTCATCAAGGCAAGCTACTTGCTAGAGGTGCTGGCACTAGAACAGATAAGCTCCAGTGCGCTAGACAATCAGATTAAATGGGCGGTACAAAAAGCCCAGCCATTCGTCACAGGAGCCAAAAATATAGGCACTATCAAGACTTATGCCGAGATAGTCAAGATGGCAAAAGAGACGATACACGGCAAGTCCCCAGAAGTAGCAATCAGCTTCCAGCTAGGCGATTTGTCACCACAACAGATGGCATCGATGAGCCAAGGAGAATTGCGAGCTATGATGAAGCAGATAGAAGACGACCTGTCTCAGATGAAGACAAGCGACATCAAAAAAGCACTGAGCACAAAACCACAAACAGAGGTGATACTAGATGGCAACAACTAGACCGAGCGACTTGAGAGCAGAGATGATATACAAGCAAAAATGCAAAATCAAGCTATATATCCCAGAAAATAGAATCAAGCAGCTAACAGCAGATGCGAACGCACTAGGTATGAATCGCAATGTGCTGTTGGAATGCCTAATTATCAAATACTTATCGGAGATGAACGATGCAAAAGAAAACATATCGAAGATACAAGCTAAAGAAAAATCCCAAAAAGCTGCTTGAATATTATATAGACCCCAGAACCGTACTGGCTCTGAGATTTGCTGCTGATACAGAGGGCAAAAACAAGAGCCAACTTGTCACAGATATACTAGACAAGCACTACTCCTCACAATTTTAACCCCT
>CAZNYV010000134.1:0-5035 GCA_964577355.1 uncultured Campylobacteraceae bacterium | reverse complement strand
CGAAATCTTGAAGAGTGCTGTAGGCAGATTCTATGTCCAATACACTCTCTCTTGCCTTGAGTAGGGATGTTTCTGAAATCGGCGGGATATTTGAGAGTCCGTTTGTCATAGAATAGAGATAGAACCCAGTTCCACCGACGATGATAAGATTTTTTGAGTGCTTATCGCATTGTGATTTTGCTTTTTTATATAGTTCAAAAAAGAGTGCAGTATTGAAGTGCTCGTTTGGGAAAATCTCATTAATTCCAAAGTGTTTGACTCGTACTAGCTCTGTGAGCGATGGTTTTGCGCTTGCGATGTCAATTTCGCGATAGACACTAAGTGAGTCCAAGGAGAGTATAAAGGCGTTAAATTTGCAAGCTAGTTCGATGGCTAGGGCGGATTTACCACTAGCCGTCGGACCGATGAGGGCGACTTGTTTCATAGGGGTCAGTGGTTTTTGTGATTCAATGCACTATGTTTGATGCCGTATAACATATAAACAGCGATTCCGACAACACTCCAAACAAAAAATCTAACCCAAGTTCCAAGACTGAGCCCGTACATTATTATTGCCAATAGTATAAGGTTGAGCGGTAATAATATTTTTGCATACGGTACGCGAAAACCATCTTTTAGTTCTTTATAATCCTCTTTTTTACGAAGCATTATGACTGTAACACCTATCATAAAGTAGGCAAACAGGGTGCCTATATTGATAAGCTCAGCTAGTACTCCCAATGAGACAAAACCAGCAAAAAAGCTAGATATGATACCTGCTACTATGGTAACTTTGTATGGTGTGTTTGTTCTGGGGTGCAAGGTGGCAAAACTTCTCGGTAGAAGTCCGTCACGACAAAGTGAATATACAACTCGTGTTAGCCCAATACCCATAACCAATAAAACCGAAGTAATAGTAATAACTGCACCTAGAGCGATAAGAGCACCTACAACTGGTTCGTTTAGCTGATACATTGCATAGGCTAGTGAGTCTGGGACATCTAGTTTGCTATATGGAACGATAGCTGTTAAGATGAAGCTAACAACCAGATAAAGAGCGGTGCTGATTGCGAGAGAGACAATCAGTCCGATTGGAAGGTTTTTTTGTGGTTCTTTGGTTTCTTCGGCTACTGTTGCTACGGCGTCGAAGCCAAGATATGCAAACACCATCAACGAAGTAGCGCCAAGTACACCTTGCCAGCCAAACGGCATAAAGTTTGTCAAGTTGTCAAAGTTGATATATTTGAATCCGACGAAGATAAAAAGCGCTAGAACTGCCAGTTTGATGCTCACAATAACAGTGTTTGTACTAGAGCTTTTTTTGATTCCGAGTGTCAAAAGAGCAAAAACAGCAATCGTCATAAGAAAAGAAAAAAGGTCGATGTAAGTGCCTTTCGCTGGGTCAAATGCGCCACAGATGGCAGGATTGAATTTGATATGAAGGGTTTGTTCTATAAAGCCTCGAAAATAACCCGACCAGCCAGTTGAAACAGCAGGTACGATAAGTCCGTATTCTAAGATAAGATTCCAGCCAACTATCCAAGCAACAAATTCGCCCATTGCAGTATATGTATAGCTGTATGCCCCGCCAGATACTGGTATGTTTGAGCTAAGTTCGGCATATACGAGGGCAGATATACCAACCGCTACTGCTGCAAAAATAAATGAAAATATAATTGCAGGTCCAGCCATGGTTGCGGCCGCCTTGCCAGTGATGACAAAAATCCCTGCTCCGATAGTGCCGCCGATGCCAAGCATGACAAGTGATAGAGCACCTAGTTTTCGCTCAAAGTGACTTTCGTGCTTGTGGTAACTCTTTTTGCGGAAAAATTCTGGTCTTAGTAACCCCATAGTCCAACCTTTTGAAAATTTGTGTAGTTTATACCAAAAAAATCCATAGACAAGATGAAACTAGCACAATGGAAGCTTTGGTAGGCGCTTGAAGTAAACAACAAAACGGTATTATTGCGCGATGATTAAACGAGATGAATATAATTTTGCATTTGACCCATCTGCTTGTGATAAGTGTGGTGGCAAGTGTTGCACTGGTGAGAGCGGATATATCAAAACTACGATTGCAGAGGCGATAGCTATTGCTGAGTTTATCGGAGTGGAGTTCGAAGAGTTTGCGAGTAGGTATCTGATAAAAATTGGGTACGGTTTTAGCTTGACAGAGAAAGCATATGAAGATGGATTTGCGTGTGTATTTTTTGATGAAGCAAACAAAAATTGTGGGATATATCAGGTAAGACCAGCTCAGTGTAGCGAGTTTCCATTTTGGCCAGTTTTTAAATATCGTGAAGAAGAAGTGAGAAAAGAATGCCCTGGAATCTGTTAATAACCATAATAATAATAATGGTTGGTTTGTCTGGATGTGTCAACAAACAGATGCAAGTCGAACAAAATGCCACAGTTTCGAGTGAAACCAAGAGTGAGGTTGAGGAGCAAAATGTCTCTCAGCTATCAGAATCCACACTATTCATGGCGTCTGTTTTGGCATTGCAAAATTCTGAACCAGAGAGTGCAAAAAAATACTTGGATGCACTATATCGCAATACCGGAAAAGAGATTTATCTATACCAGCTAACTCAGCTACTAACTCAGACTGGGCAAGGTGATGAAGCAATAGCCATACTGCAGGAAAAACTAAAAAGCAGCCCACAAAACATAGAGATAAAAAGATCTATTGTGACATTAATGCTTTCAGGCAATAGATTGCAAGAGGCAAGACCTCTAGCGCTCGAGATTGCAAAAGCTACTGGCAAATCATATGACTACGACCTTTCGGCGACAATTGCAATATATATGAAAGATTACAAAACCGCCTTAAATGAACTAAAATTAGCCTATGGTATCGAACATGATGAGATGATATTGGACAAGATGGCGTCACTAATGTTTATCCAGATGAATATGAAGAGTGAGGCGCTTGCACTTTATGAGACGCATGTCAGGCTTTATGGGTATTCAAAGTATATGGCTGAGCGGATGGTGTTGGCGTACGAACAAATGGGCAAACGAGATGAGGCGATAGCTATCTACAAAAAGCTTTATACAAAGTTCAACAATCAAGATGCCTTAAAGCGAATAGTTGAACTATACCTAGCTGATTACAAGGTAGATGATTTAATAGCCTTTTTGCAAAAAACAAACGCTGACGATGAGGTTTTGCTGGAAGCGTATAAGTATAAAAAAGATTTTGTAATGGCATCTCGTACGGCAATGAAGATATATACAAAAACAAAAGATACAAAATTTCTCGGACAAAGTGCTATTTATAAGTTTGAAGCAAATTCAAAAAAGAGCAAAGGGCTGATAAAAGAGACTATTGACAAACTGACTATGGCGTTGAAAGATAAGCGTGATGATGTGTTTGAAAATTATCTTGGTTATCTTTTGATTGATTATGATATTGATTCTGCAAAAGGTGTAGAGTATGTCAGGAAAGCTTTGGAAAAAGACCCAAAATCACCCTTTTATTTGGATTCGCTAGCTTGGGGATTGTACAAACAAAAAAAATACAAAGAAGCATTCGATGCTATGAAGCAGGCATATGACGGCGCAAAAGACGACCCAACTGTAAAAGAGCACTATGATGCAATCAAAAAATGCGTGGAGAAGCAATGATACTTGACGAGATAATCAAAAAAACCAAAAGTGACTTGGAAGCCAAAAAATTAAAAATGCCGACAGAATGGCTCGGACGAAGTCTGGCATACAACCCTTATCAACCACGAGACGCCAAAGAGGCACTCAGGGCAACAGAGCAAAATCCATACAGAATGATATGCGAAATCAAAAAAGCAAGTCCATCAAAAGGTGTAATAAGAGCCGACTTTGACCCACTTTTGATAGCAAAAGAGTATGAAGAGGGCGGGGCGGATATGTTCTCTATACTAACCGAACCCCATTTTTTTATGGGTGATTTGGAATATATCCCGATGGTGCGCCGATACTCAGGCGTGCCGATACTACGCAAAGATTTTATTATTGATGAGTATCAGATATTGGAAGCACTGGTGTATGGTGCTGACTTGATTTTGCTTATCGCGAAGGCTCTTTCTCAGAGTGAGCTCAAAAAACTGCTAGAGTATACAAGACATGTTGGACTAGAGGCGTTAGTTGAGATTCATGATGAAGAGGATTTGACAAAAGCTATATTTGCTGGAGCTGATATTATTGGCATCAACCACCGCAATCTTGAGACTTTTGAGATGGATATGAGCCTCTCTGCGAAACTGATTCCGATGATACCAAATGGCAAAATCATAGTGGCTGAGAGCGGCATTTCTACACATGAACAGGTTGTTGAACTATCAAAGATAGGTGTAGATGCATTTTTGGTAGGCGAGCATTTTATGAGACAAAACGATATAGCTGCTGAGGTGAAAAAGCTAAAAGGCAAGGCGTAGAGCGAGGGCTCTAGTTGCCTTTTGCGTTGACGATGGCAAATCCAATGTCAGCGATTTCTGGATGAGATTTGATAAACTCATTTAATTCTGAAAGTTTCAGCCCCCTGATAAGTTCTAGCTCTTTTTCGCTTTGTCCGATTCCTACTCCCAAGTAGTACTCATTAAAACTTCTGGATAGCCTTTGCGATAGTGTTTCATTTCGAAGAGGCTCACTCCCTAGTATAAATTTTCTAGCCCCATCAAGCTCCTTTTCGGTCGCACCATTTTTTACAAAATCTTCTATTACTTTTTTGACCAACTCTTTTGCTTTGTCTTCATTTTCTAGTTTTGTTTGGAGGTATCCGCTAAAGTGACTATTGGTTTTGTTGATGTTGTACCTAGTGTATGCAGAGTATGCCAAACCATTCTTGACCCGTACCTCTTCCATGATTCTACTACCAAAACCACTTGAGCCCAGTATGAAACTGGCTACTTTTGACTTATATGTATCTTTGTCTGTCGCAGAAATATTTAGTGGGGCGCCAAAATATACAAAGGCTTGTTTTGTGTCTTTTTTTACAACTTTATCTTTTGTTATTTTTGTTGGTTTGTATTTCTCGGCAGTTGTGAACTTGCCAGCTGGTAGAGCCATAGCTATTTTCATC
>CAZNYV010000133.1:0-5044 GCA_964577355.1 uncultured Campylobacteraceae bacterium | reverse complement strand
AGAGCGCACAACGGCGCGAAATTTTGACCGCAACACACGGCGAAGAGAGACACACGGTCACCTCAAGACGACCGCCACAGACGAAGCTAGGCGGCACGATTCAAGCGACAGAGAGAGCTAGACGGTGAACAGATTACCGCCATCTAGCGAGAAGACCTGCGCTGACGCGTCCACAGCACAGATAGCGCCGAGAAGCTGGCGGGCAACACCAGCGGGACGCTCCTCAAATGAGACCACCAGCCCCAAAAAAGCCAGCGAATCGTGCCCGCACGATTTGGCAACAAGGTCAAGCCCACCAGCCGAGAGAGAAGAGACAACCACCGTGTCTATAGACGGGAGAGAAACAACAACCACAACACACCTCCAAGAGCGCACAACGGCGCGAAATTTTGACCGCAACACACGGCGAAGAGAGACACACACGGTCACCTCAAGACGACCGCCACAGACGAAGCTAGGCGGCACGGTTCAGGGGACAGAGAGAGCTAGGCAGCCACGCCAAAGAAGCCAAGAAACGCCGAGCGAAGAGCAGCGGTAGCCGCAGCAGCCCACTCCGACTCCAAGAGAGGCTCGCCACCAGCATTTTCAGCATAGACAAGAGCAGCAGGCGCAACACGATAGAAGTCACCCCACGACACGCCAAAAGAGATACCACCGACAGGTAGCTCGGCGCAGAAGACAAAGGTGTCATCCCCCGAAAATTCGACGAAGCCACAAGCCGAATCAGGCACAAGCAAGAGACCGCGACATGGGCAACCAGCCTGCGAGCCACAAAGCGATAAAGAAAATTTTTCAGCACCAAACTCAAACACAACAGGTTCTAAAAGAGAGATAACCACGACACACCTCCAAAGGTAGATTTTTAGAAGAGGGGCAGACCAACACGGCACACCCTTTCAACGCCGACAGTTTGACTCCCGAACCTGTGGTGAAACTTAAAAAACAACGCCCAAAAACACACCGCAGAAGAACAACAACACGCTATATATAGAAAGGGGCACAAAAGCCAAAACAAGCGCCACAGAAGCCACGAGAAGCGACGAAAACCATCCCCCCAGCCCAAGACAGCCGACCGCGCCCGTTTGGCGATTTTTAGCCGATTTTGCCACGCCCCCGCGCCCCATTTGCGAAATTTTTTGGTTTTTGAGGTTTTTTAGAGCTTTTAGTTGAGAATTTTTTGGGCAAACCCGACGATTGAGGGGCGCAGGGGCGGTTTTGTACGCAAAAACGAGAAGCGCAGGAAAACCCGCAAAGGCAAAAGGCAACCAGCGATACAGAGCGGCGGGGATTTTTCGCCAGCGAAGCAGAAAAAGAGCGAAAGCCGACACCAAAAGGGCAAAATCTCGGTTTTGAGCACCGAAAAGCGAGAAAAAAAGCCGATTTTCTAAGCAAAACCAAAGCAAAAACAACCACCAGCACCAAGAAGCAGCCGCGCGACACAAAACGGAAGACAAAACAGCACAAAAAAACCGCTTTTGGCACTATCGCGGACGGTTTGCCACCACCCTAAAATCGGTTTAATTGATTTTTCCAGCCTAGACCCCCCTAGACCCCCAAGGGGGGGCAACAATTGCCAGTTCACCTTTGGGTAACTACATAAAAAAATATAGCTTTGCAGGTTAGCAGGGCAAAAAAAATCTAAAATTTTGGTAGTGTTGCAGGTATGAAAAGATATATGATAATGCTAGTCGCCAGCATAATGATGGCGACAACGATAGAGGTGTATTTTAGTCCAAGCGGTGGGGCTAGAGATGCGATACTTGTAGAAGTGGCAAAAGCTGAAAGCGAAATAGTGGTGATGGCTTATGGATTTACCAGCGATGAGATTATTGATGCATTAGCGGATAGAAATGCCAGTGGAGTCAAACTGTATCTTGTATTGGATAAGACAAATAAGAATAACCCAAAGCTTGAAAAAATCCGCAAATGGGGCGCACAAATCCACATAGATACCAAGCACGCCATAATGCATGATAAGGTCATCATCATAGATGGTCAAAGCGTCATCACGGGGAGCTATAATTTTTCACAAAATGCGGAGCGACGAAATAGTGAAAATATGCTGGTGATTAGATCAAAAGAGCTGGCAGAGAAGTACCAAGCTCATTTTTGGGAGAGGTTTAAGGAGTAGGCTATTAAGATTTTTTAAACATAAAAAAAGGATTAAGAGTACCGTAGAAAATATATGAAAATACAATTGCTACAAATATGAACGGAACCGCATAGACAACCATACATCCAAAAAATTGTTCAAAACTATCCCATATAATATGAATTGTTGAAAGTGTTGTATTTTCTGATGAGTAGTTGTAGGTATCAAAAAAGCCAGACTTACCAAACAGAGCTTTTAAGAGCATAAAAACAAAATAGAAAACATATATTGTCTTTAGGAGTCTTATAAAAACAGAATGACCCATCTAAACATTCGCTCCATTGTAGAACCTAACTACTTTTGCCACAATCTGGACTGCAGAGAGCGGGACTTCATCTTCACCATAGAACGGATTGTCGGAGCGTAGGATGATAGCTTCTTCTTTTGGGCTTCTAAATAGGCGTTTGACTAGGGTATCACCGTAGGAATTGACGATAAAAATCTTGCCATTGCTGAACTTTTTGTCAGAGCCATCGCAGATGAGCAGTGCGCCATCCTTGATATTTTCGCTCATACTATCGCCTAGGGCTTTGACCGAGAATAGATGTTGTCTGTTTGCAGATGACGGCAAAGCAGAGTCATCGACTGTGATAAACTTGATATTTTGAGCAGCACACTCACCATTCACACAACCACCTCCAGCAGAGGCACGAATATCAGGGTAGAACGGCACACGGATAAATCCATCGGGAAGTGGGTCGTCTTTTTTGATTTCTTTGGCTTCACCGTACAAAATCCAATCCATGCTTATTTTGTTTTTAACCGCCCACTCTACGATATAGCCAAGCGGCACTTCACCTACTTTTTTATTGTTATAAAATTGGCTTTCACTCATGCCCAATATAGCAATGAGCTGAAGATTATTCTTGACATCAAAACGGACTTTATCCTGTTGAAAACAGCATCGAAATTTATATCGTTCATTTTTTCCTATCTTAAGCATTGTGTAAGGTGTACTCCAATATACTACAGTAGATATTTGGAGTAAACATTATAACTACTTCGTAATATTACAATAAAAAGCAAGGAATGTCAACACCATGCAAGCCCATAATATAACGCTTGAAAAGCTTTTTTTCGCTACAAAATGCAATACAAAAGACCAATTAGCTCATAAACTAGGATTTTCATACGGTGGATTGAGAGCTGCAGAACAAAATCCCTCTCCAAGCCTTTACGGACGAATTGCACAGCTCGCCAAGGAAGAGGGCATCTCGATAGACTGGCTACTAGGATATACAGGAACAGTCCCTAGTGTTATACCAGAATACCTGCAAAAAATGCAGTTACTAGCAGAAGAAACATCAAGACTGTACAACAAAGCAAAAGAAATTCATAGCCAAAACCCCAAAGAGGCTCAAGCCTAAGATGGCGATACTTACACCACGCCAAACAAATATTATCCACGAGGTCAGGCAAAGGCTGGATATTACACCAGTAGACTATATGGTGGCTGACTGTATAAATTTTATATGTTCATACAAAAAGAACCAAACAAAGACAGCTACAGGAAACTACCGCAGAGTAATAGCCCAAAATCTAGGTTTCGGATTCAATACAATCAATAGGTCAATACAGGATTTAATGGAAAAAGACCTCGTCAGAACTGTGAGTAGACAAAGCATAGAAATTACAGAAAAATGGCAAGAGGCTATAGGGGTAGTAAATATAGACTCAACCCAAAATGGTGCAAGTGACAAAGATACTACTCAACCCAAAATGGTGCAAGACTCAACCCAAAATGGTGCAAGTTTCTTTTCTATATATATACACAAGAAACAAGAGATATGTCCAAACCTTCCAGTTTTGTCCAATTTTAAAACCTCTTTTTTAAATGAATTTAGAATTTTTGGATTCCAACCATCGTCATTTTTAGCCCAAAAAATCGTAAATGGGGCGGCGATGCTATCTAAACACACCCAACACAAAGCCCAAAAAATCGTAAATGGGGCGGCGATTGAAAGTAGTTTTGCTGAGTTTTATGCAGCATACCCGCGCAAAGAAAAGAGAGACAGAGCGTTTGCAACATACCAAAAAATGGCAAAACACCACATTCAAATAATGCAAGCAGTAGTTAATTACAGCAACCAAATAGTAGAAAACAAAACAGAAAAACGGTTCACTATGCTACCTCAAACTTTCCTTAATTGTTATGAAGACCATCTCCCAGAGCCTAGCACCACCGAAGACACCCAAAAAATCGTAAATGGGGCGGCGGTAAATAATACCAAACCAGATGAGTTCCGTGAGGGCATGGCGATTTTGGGGGTTGTGGTTGAGAAGTACGCTACGAGTGAAGTCCTCAAAGCCCAAAAAGATAAATCAGCGTTTGAGCTGTTAAACATTGACGGGGCTAGGCTGTTCACAGACAATCAAGCCTGCTGGATAGAGCAGATGGGTGGACTTGAGAATGTATGGAGAATATGGCGCAGCTTGGACTTCGACGAGAAAGCGCTGGGGTCATGGTACATATCACAACGAAAGGTGCATAGCGCATAAAGCTCACATTGGTGGGTTTTATGGGGTATACCCAGATTTTAGAAAGAGGAGCAACAGATGGCAATAGAGGTTCAAGCATCGCATACGCAAGCATTGATAAACACTCTGCAGTCAATTGGTGGCGGTCATATGATAGCCGATGCAGCAGAAAAAATGCAGCAAGCCGTCAAAGCAGCAATGCTAGAGGGTGCGTCGACATCGATCACAATCAAGATTGAATTTAAGAAGTCAACACCAGAATCACTCACGATAAAAGGTAGCAGTAATGTGAAGATTCCAGTATTTAAACCAGCAGCTATGTTCTTTGTCACGGACACATACCTGCCGAGTAGAGAACGCCCAGCTCAACAGCTGATGAATTACAACTAATCAAAAAAGGACGAACCATGTTAG
>CAZNYV010000132.1:1693-5377 GCA_964577355.1 uncultured Campylobacteraceae bacterium | reverse complement strand
CCACGCCTGATGGAATGGTTATTTTTTTATAGCCTTCTACTTCAAAACCGATAAGGTTTAGGGTTGAGAGTATTTTTTCGTCTGTGATATTGGAAATATCTATAAATTCGCCCAGCCAGCTTCGTGTAAATATCATCTAAATTGCTCCAATAATCTCAAATCTCCCTCAAAAAGCGACCTCATATCCGATGTTTTGTTGATTAGCATAGAAAATCTCTCCACACCCAAACCAAAAGCGTATCCACTGACATTTTTGTATCCTACGGCTTCAAAAACATTTGGATCAACCACGCCACACCCCAGAACCTCTAACCAGCCAGTATTTTTACACACTCTGCAACCATCGCCATGACAGAAAATACAAGATATGTCAACTTCTGCTGATGGCTCCGTAAAAGGGAAGAAGCTAGGACGAAATCTCACTTTTATGTCACCAAACATATGTTTTAGAAAATCCTCCAACATATATTTTAGATTTGCAAAGGATACACCATCGCCCTCCTCTACTACAAGACCCTCAATCTGATGAAACATAGGCACATGGGTTAGGTCATAGTCTCTTCTACATACTGCACCTGGAGCAATCATTCTGATAGGTGGCTTTGAGCTCATCATTTTGCGAATTTGTACGCTTGAGGTATGCGTGCGAAGTAGCATCTTGTCATTCAGATAAAATGTATCCTGCATATCTCTTGCTGGGTGATGTTTTGGGAGATTGAGCGCTTCAAAATTATTAAAATCATTCTCTACAATCGGCCCGGTTTCTACCGAAAAATTGAGCCCAACAAAATACTCAATCATCTTGTCCATCGTCGCCATCACAGGATGCAATGCGCCCTCTTTGGAGGTAAAATCGTATAATGAAAGGTCTATTTTTTCACCTTCCATCGCTTTTTTTATCTCTGCCTCTTCTATCTTTGTCTTTTTTGCCGTAAGCTCACTACCTAGCGTCTCTTTTTGTTCGTTTAGGCTCTGTGCATAGCTTCTTTTTTCTTCATCTGGCATATCTTTTAGTTTTGTAAATTCTTCAGTCAGATAGCCTTTTTTGCCGAAAATTTCTATTCTTATCTTCTCTAGCTCGTCCGTTGACTTGGCTGATTTGATTTTTTTTATCCAATCTTGCAATTTGACTCTCTTGTTGTTTTTTATAGTGTCCAAAAGCTATATTTTTATAGCGTCGAACAAAAGTGAGGCGGTATTTTATAATAGAGTTGATTATAATCTTGTCTGAAAATTAATCAAAAGGGCTAAAATGACTGTTTTTCACAAAATTATAACTGGAGAGATACCGTGCTCAAAAGTTTATGAAGATGAATACACGCTTGCTTTTCATGATATTAACCCAAAAGCTCCAATTCATATCTTGGTTATTCCAAAACAATTTGCAAAAGACCTTCAAGATGTAGACGATACAACGCTTATCCAAATGAGAAATGCTGTCAAGGAAGTAGCAAAGTTAACAGGGCTAGACATAAATGGCTATCGACTAATCTCAAATATCGGCAGAGATGGTGGGCAAGAAGTGCCATATATACATTTTCATATTTTAGGTGGTAAAAAACTACCGTGGCCACATTTGAGCGACGAACCTGACCCACATAAAGCGCTTTAAATCAGTCTCTGAATGCTTTTGCGTTCGGGGCATTTTTTAGTTTTTGTGTCATATCAATTGGCACAAAAACACCTTCGATACCAACACCTGCAATCGTCCCACTTCTAACAGCATCATCGTTGTATTCATATATTTTGAACCCAGCCTCCAGCATAGCCAGCCTGACACCAGTAGACTTTGTATAGGTCGTCAGAACAGATTTTGGTTTCATAAGTCGTCTGATGTCACAAAAATACTCTACCGTCCACAATTCCCTATTGTTTTTGGGACTAAACGCATCTTGAAACACTATATCCATACTGGACGCCTCAACTCTTTTGACAGTATCTCTGGCAGACTCAAAGAACACCTCAACACTAGTATTTTTGTCACTATATTTTGCATATTTAGCTATTTGCTCTACAATATGCTTAAATTCAGCAAGTTCATCAGGATAATCAAAATCAACAAGCCCAACAACAAGCTCGCGATTCAGCTCTGGGGATATAATTTTCACAGAAATATCCCTGCCAAGACTCGAAATATATTTGATAGCACTCAATACATTGTAGCCAAGCCCAAAACATATATCCAATATTGCAACCTCATTTGTCGCGTCGTCTAGCACAGCTTTGAAAGCTGGTTCGATATGTTTTTTCATACTCTCAACGACAGCTCCATCTAACACGCTGTGATAATGTTCATCATACTGCTCACTATAAAGCGTATTTGTACCATCTTTTGTAACTACCATAAACCACTCTTTCAGGAAAATCTCAAGCTTTATTGGAATATTATAGCGTCAAAGTTAAACACAAGGTGGTGGAAATGAAAAATATACTCAAAGCCAAGCCGTTAAGTCCGTCTTACATATCCAAAATAGATGAGTATTTCAAAGCAAAAAGCAATCTTTTTGACACATTTGATGAGATATTCTTGCATATTGGTTTTATATTGGATGGAACCAATAGGTCTCCAAATGAACTTGTGGAACTAGCAGTGGAAGATATTATTTTTGCCTCACAAGAGGAGTTGCAAAAACATGTTAGTGAGTATTTTTATTTCCACAATAGCATAGTCAAATTCCTAGACATCATAGAAAATGCAAAAGATGGAGACGAACTGCTCAAGAAAGCAAAAAAAATAGCGAAAGCACTATTTAGACTATGTGACTCCAAAAACGATATTTTCCAACAAAGAATCGCAGAGGAAGCCCTAGAAATCGTAGAGATAGTGATGCAAAACTACAATATCAGTGCTAGTCACACGGATGAAAATCTGGAGAAAACACTCTATGCTGTATTTGACAACGCCTCTGCAGCAGGAACACTTGCTACTGTCATATATGCTATTCCGTATCTCCAAAATATGGAATATGGCAAAAAAGACAGTATTTCAATAGCTTCGACCCTATTATTGTCTTGTATGATTTTGAACTATCTCAAAAAAGAGCGGTTCATGCAGAGTGACACAGTAGGAAAAGATAAAACTGAGTAGAATACCCATATGTTTCATCGAATCAAATTGGTATATTTTGGGCTCGATGCACCACATGGATGACGGGAGTATTTACGAATGATAAGTGGTATTTCATTGGAGGAATTTCGAGACTTTTCAATCCTTTTTGTTGAAGATGAAAAGGATTTTGTATACATAATAAAAACATTTCTATCTGATATTTTTGGATCTGTAGATGTTGCTTATGATGGCAGTGAAGGACTTGAAAAAGCCCTAGAAAACAACTATGATGTCATAGTTACAGATATAACAATGCCAAAACTAAACGGCTTTGAAATGTCTGAGCAAATCAAAAACAGTAAGCCTGAACAGAAAATTATAATTCTGAGCGCACACAAAGAAAACGAATGGTTAAATAGAGCCAAAAAGCTCAATATTGACGAGTATTTATATAAACCAGTTGGTGTTGACGAACTACTTGGAGCACTACACAGAGCACTTCAAAAGAGATAGTATATTGCGAAAACTTATCTTTTTCGTGCTACTTTTGGTTTCAATTGTCAAAGGCGAAGATAATATCAATAGCTCCATGGAGATGCACGCTAGACTATACCCACAACTATTGATATTATCTT
>CAZNYV010000132.1:0-1654 GCA_964577355.1 uncultured Campylobacteraceae bacterium | reverse complement strand
AAACAATATAGTCATAGATGTTATTTACTCTCCTGGCTTTGATAATGAGGCTGAATATTTCAAAGAACTTGTTATAAAAAACTTTGGTGGAAATATAAAACAAAAAAAACTTGAAGTAGCTTTGCTGTCAGAAGAGGCAGCAAGAGCAGGCGCAACTGATTTTAGCGCTGCATATATTCTATCTGACAATCCTCGTATAAAAACATTAATCACAAAACTAACAAAAAAAGGAATTATTACTTTTGCTGGGACAGAAAACGCACTGGAGTCTGGAACGCTACTAGGCGTGCAGGCTGGTGAAAAAGTACAGATACTACTCAACAAACAAGCATATCAAAATGGTAATTTTAGCTTCTCGCAATCCCTAATCAAAATGGTGAAAATACATGAAGAGGATTGATTTTACACACAGGATTGTGTTGCTTCACTTTTTTGCCATGGTAATATTGGTGTGTTTCTCATCTGTCTACTTTCAGATTTCTCTCAAAACACAAATAGAAGAGTCTGAGCTACAAAAAGCGACACAGATAGCTGAAAATCTCGCTAATTCTGTTCCAGCTTTTATAGAACTTGGGCTTATAAGCGATGTAAAAGTAGAGGTTGGAAATGTTATCAAAAAAACAGTAGCGTTGAATTTATTAGTATCTACGACAATCAAAACAAGCTAGTGGATGTCTCAAGACCAAACTCCTATACAGACTTCTTTGAGATAATCCAACCAATCATAGAGACAAGCACAAACAAACAGATAGGCATAATGCATATACACTATTCCAAACAAGAATACAATAAGATAGTCTCCAAACAGTTAAATATCCTGCTTGGATTATTATTGTTGTCATTTGTTTTTGCACTAATTTCATCTGTATACATACGAAAAGCACTATCTCCACTGCACGATTTGGCGGACAAACTAGCTGACACATCAATACATCAACCAGTGCAACCAATCGAGAGACAAACAGGAAGCGACGAAATATCAATAATCCAAAACAAAATATGCGATGCTTTTGAAAAAGTTGCCGAATATCGACAGGAGATAGAGGATACAAACAAAAACCTAGAAAACCTAGTGGAAGCTAGAACTATAAAGCTAACAGAAGCCCTAGAAGATGTTAGACAGAAAGAAGATATGCTACTTGTGCAATCAAGATTCTCAGCGATGGGCGAAATGATTGCAAATATTGCCCACCAATGGCGACAACCACTAAATGTAATAAAAGCATCTGCATCAATGCTGTCGTTTTATACAAAAATGGACAAAATGGACACAGCTCTAGTGCTAGAAAACAGCCAGCAAATACAATCCCAAGCAGACTACCTATCACAAACTATTGAGGACTTTAGAAGCTTTTATCAAGATGGTGAAAAAGATAGCTTTTCCATTTCACATTCTGTCACAAAAGCACTAAGTCTCATATCCGCATCATATGCCAACAACCATATTGCATTCAAGTTTGTAGACTCTGCTGACGATACGCTTATTGGTTCTGAAAGCAAGCTAACTCAGGTCATAATAAATCTGCTCAACAACTCAAGAGATGCAATACTAGACAAAAAAATCCAAGGCGTAGTAGTTGTCTCTATCGAGGACACGGAGAACAGTATAATCATAAGCGTACAAGACAATGCTGGCGGGATAAAAGAAGATGTT
>CAZNYV010000131.1:3004-5410 GCA_964577355.1 uncultured Campylobacteraceae bacterium | reverse complement strand
TCGACCGCAGAATTCCTGGCTTTAGTAACATATCTTTCTATGGTCTCTTTTTCTAGCCTCTTCCATCATATGTAGGTGCTCTTTGAGTGTTTTTGGATCTGCAAAAGCAATACCATAAATACGAGTCAACATCTCTTTTGACTCATCTCCACCTAGATATGCACCAGCTACACGAGTAAGTTTGAAAAACTTGAGGTATTTTGTATTTGGCACATGAGGACCGCGGCACAAATCCTCAAAAGCTCCTTGAGAGTATATACTGACACTATCATCAGCAATTCGCTTCATTACCTCTAGCTTTAGCTCATCATTTGCAAATTTTTGAACTGCTTCGTCTTTTGATATTGAATATTTTGTAATTTCACTTTTTGCATTTGCTAGCTCTAACATTTTTGCTTCGATTGCTGGCAAATCATCTTCGCTTATTTTTTCACTTGTCTTAAAGTCATAATAAAAACCCTCATCAACAGTTGGTCCAACAAAGAATTTTGCATCTGGATGAAGTGCTTTTATTGCTTCAGCCATAAGATGAGCAGTTGAATGTCTAATTATTTCTAAAGAAAGCGGCGAGTTGTCAAAGGGGATTTTTGTAGCATTTTGTGCAGCTTCAGCCGAACATGACTGAGTATCGACTATGTTGTCGTCTATCAAGTAACCGAGAAAGTTTTCCAAATTCCGTCCAAATATTTAAATTAAAATAGCTCTAATTCTACTGCATTTGCTATTAAATGCCGTCTTTATCGTCATATGCCCTAATATGAATTCTATCCGAGTAGATAAATCCGTGTAGCATACAAAAATCAAATACTGCTTTTGTTGTCAAGTCAAGCTCAGCTTTTTTCGAAGCCTTTGGCATACAGTAAATGTCAGGCTTGCATGGAAGATGTTTGATTATAGAGTCAATCTCTTCAAATGCAGTACTATTTATCATATTTTCATCAAGTACAAACTTGAGAAAACTACTCTTTGACGACTTGGTATACATCTCAATAACATCGAGCTTAATACGCTTTGCATATGCTTCGCCGGAATTCGAGAGCTTAACAGACATTGAAAAGATAAAATTACCAAGGATTGGATTTGCCTCAAAATCAAGAGCAACGGTCGCATTTGTCTCTACCGTTATCAAGAAGTCACTCTCGACAAAATGTTTTGCGAGCTCCAAAAACACAGGATTTGCAAAGTGAATTGTAGGTTCTCCGCCTGTAATCACGATGTGCTTTGGCACTGTTTTTGTTTTTGAATCAATGGCATCATAAACCGCAGAGATAAGATTTGTTGCAGTGTCGTATCTGACCCAACCGTCAGCAAAGCTTTTTGCATCCACTGCACGAACGGTATCGCAAGGAAGACCAGGGCAAGTCATATTGCATCCAGCAAGCCTTATGAACAAGGATGGATGACCAATATATCTACCCTCCCCTTGCAACGAATAAAATATCTCTACAACTGGGAGCATTAGAGTAGTTTTGCCAATCTACTCAAACCTTCAAAACATTTGAGCTCATTTTCTACAAGTGCTATTCGGACGAACTCTTTTGCAAAACCTCTAGCTAAATACTCGCCAGGAAGCACCGATACTGATTGTTCTTCGTATGCTCTTAGGGCAAACGACTTCCCATCCCCAACATTGAGCCAAATATAAAATGTAGCCTCTGGTGGCTCAACACCAAGCACACTGCGTGCTATTTCAAAATTCTTTTTATACTGCTCTCTGGCATCTGCAACATGGTTTTCGTCACTCCAAGCTTTGGCAGCCGCAAACTGCATTGGAAGACCGTTGGCAGCGCCGACATAGGTGCGATATAGACCATATTTGCTTAGTATTTCAGCGTCCCCAGCTATAAATCCACTTCTCAGCCCAGGAGCACTTGAGCGCTTTGAGATTGAATTTACAACGAGGATATTTCTAAATTCACTATTACCAACCGCAATACTTGCCTCCAGCAAACTAGCTGGTCGTTCACCAAAATAAATCTGATTGTAGCACTCATCATTTAACAGGACAAAGCCATATTTTTGAGACAACTTGACCCATTCGCCAAGCTCATCAATACTCATTGTTGCGGCTGTAGGGTTATTCGGCGAATTCAATATTACAAGCTTGATACTATGCTTGTTTGCTAGAGATTCGAACTCATCAATGTCAGGTTTGAATCCATTTTCGACAGTCAGATTCATCAAGATGCTTTGCGCCCTACTAGCCATAGCAGCGCCCTCATATATCTGATAAAACGGATTCGGGTAAGCTATGGCAGGTGAACTTTCACCATGAAGCAAGAACTGTGGAAAGTTAAAAAGCACCTCTCTAGTTCCAAGTGTCGGAATCAACTCTTGTTCTTTAAGATTGACACCAAAGTTTTTTGACACAAACGATAGCATTGCGCTCTTTAGTGTTTCTTCTCC
>CAZNYV010000131.1:0-2994 GCA_964577355.1 uncultured Campylobacteraceae bacterium | reverse complement strand
TTTGGGTATTTATTTAGAAAACCGCTTGTGGCTTTTAGCTCATCTTGTATAAAAGCTGGGGTCTCAAACTGTGGTTCACCTATTGTAAAAGCTATTGGTGCCAAAGTTTTATTTTGATTGGCACCAGCAAAAAGATTTTTTAACTTCTCAAATGGATATGGTTCAAACGACGCTAACAAATCTATCTCCTTACCATTTTATTTATCATATCAAACAGTTTTTCACTAGATGCTTCAGCTTCTTTGAAATACGCTAGTATCTTATCTACGCTGTGAAGTATATTCTTATCTTTTACCATCTCAACCACCTCTAATACTTTTTTGTGAACATCGTGATGCGGTCCTTCAATAGCCCTGTAGAATTCAGAATTGCCATATTTAGCCTTGCCCTCACCAGAATACCATTTACCAAATCTACACTCACTATGGTTGGCTAGATGTTTATCTGTTTTTTTCAAAAATACAACAGAGTAGCCGTTTACTTTAAATACGATATGGTCTAGTTTGAAGATATTTGAAAACACCTCTTCTGATACTAGAGTGGTATTTTCTTTTATGCTTTTGTTGCACTCAAGCAATCTGTTTATACTGCTTCTAAACTTATCCAGCTCTTCTCTGGAACTGTTTGCAATATCTTCCATGAACTCTGTTCTCTCCAAGATTAGATTGGAGTTTTGCTTGAGCACAGCAATAGAACTCTCTACTTCAAGAGTTGCTTTTTGTGTCCGTTCAGCCAATTTTCGCACTTCATCAGCAACAACAGCAAATCCTCTGCCGTGTTCACCAGCTCTAGCTGCCTCTATCGCAGCATTAAGCGCCAAAAGATTTGTCTGGTCTGAAATGTCTTTGATCAAAGAGATGATTGAGCTAATATTAGAAACAGAGTTATTTAACATATCACCAGAACTTCTTGTCTCATCAACAGATTCAGCTATTCTCACCAGAGAATCCTCTAGTGTTTGTGTATTGGACTGAACCTCATTTGCATTTTCCGCAGCCTGCGCATTCAAGCTGTTCGTCAGCTCCAACTCTTTTATTACATGTTCAAAACCGACCTGAATCTCACCAACACCATGTGTAATGCCGCTTGTAAGAACCTCAGTAACACCAAGTAGCGAGTTGGCTTCAGATGCACTATCTTGAGCACTCATTTGCAGTCGCTTAGCCTCTTCTGTGTAAGCCTCAAGTACTTTGAAATAGGCAGACAATCTATACACAAACAGATTGAAAGATTTTGTTAAAAAATTTTTAATTCTTTTTGTTTATAGTTTGTCTGTCTCTTTAAAATTACTTGTGGCTGACACATAAGAGTCAAACAGATTGAAAGATTTTGTAATAGAACCAATTTCATCAGTGAAAACTACTTCCATTTTGCCATCTACCCCAATATTTTTATCACCCGAAGCAACCCTTTTTGATAAGTTTTCTATTTTCATACTTAGGTTGGAAAGTGGCTCTCCTATGGCTTTTGTAACAATCAAAGACATAACAACCATCAACAACAAACTCACCGCAGCATTCATATAAAACTGCCTAAAGATAGAAGAGTTTGCCTCATCAACAAGAGCTTTTACACTGTCAAGATTTTTGGCAGACACAACATAACCTACGCCTTTTCCCTCAAAATCCTTGAGCGGTTTTGATACAACAAGATAGCTTTTTGTTACAAAATATGGACTGTTTGCAGCTGAAATTATTTCATCCTCTTTCAGCTCAGAAAATAGAGTCATATCAGTGACTTCAGCCTTTTGAGAAAGACCGAGAGAGCCTATACTTTTCATATCCTTGTCGAAGGTCTCGAGAACTTTTTTGTCCATCAAAAATATAGTGCTAGTGTTGGAATCTTTTTTGAGTTTAGAAACAACCGAGTTGAAGCTCTGCATAAATTCCACAGAACCTAGATACTCCGAACCACTCACAACTGGCGAAATACCTCTAATAGAGAGCCCACCCCTGCCAGTCTCTAACGCCACGAGTGGCTTGCCAGTTTCTTTGACTTTGTTTATTGTGTGTCTGAAAGAAGAGAGGTCATCACCGTATTTGTTCGGCTCCCAATTTCTCAAGAAACTTTTTACATCTTTTGTATGGATATGTATCTGCACATTCTTGTATTCAGTATTCTCTTTGTATATCTTGACTAGATTGTCCAGCTCACCAATAGCATTTTGCCTATTGCCAGTTTTGAGAGAATTTACCACATTGATATTTGAGGCAATATTTATCGCATTGGTTAGCCCTATTGACATTTTTGCGTCCAATTGATTGCCCACACTCAAAGCCAGTTCATTTGAAACACTTTGAAATGCTTTATTTTCAACCGAAGCTTTGGACATGTATACATTAACAAGTGCCAATGCAATACCAAAAAGTATGGAAATTATTAATGGGATTTGTATTTTTTTAGAAACCGAAAGATTTGAAATCATACACACTCCTATGTATTATATATTTGTATTAGCCTTAAACAGGCATAGCGAATTTTTTGTGGTTTAGTGAACCATTTTTATCGAAATAAAGATAATTGAGCATATCTTTTTCCACACTCAATCCTGCCAAAAACCTCAAAGCAAGATTTGCTTGCAAAGAAGCTATAAAAACAACGATCGGACAAGCAATCCCAGCTGGTTTCCTATCTGATATGTTAAAAGCCTTGAAAGTTGATTTGTCAAAGAAACAGACCTGCCCATTGAACTCCTCTACTGAACCATAAACCCAAGGTGTGTTTTTGAGCTTTGCATATTCGTCTATCATCACCCTTGATGGCAAGTTATCTGTGGCATCAATTATCAAATCAACTGCAATATTTCTGTTGGAAAAATCTTTAAAATCCTCTCTATATGTGGATACAGACGGCAATTGGCATCTATTTTTAACAAGCTCTCCAACCACATCGCATTTATATTTATCAATATCATCCAGACCAAATGCTATCTGCCTATGGATATTATGCTCACTAACAGTATCAAAATCAACCAGATGAATCTCGCCTATACCA
>CAZNYV010000130.1:0-5543 GCA_964577355.1 uncultured Campylobacteraceae bacterium | reverse complement strand
CAAAACTAGAAACTTTGACACAAAAAATCACTGCTGGCATATCAAAAGAGGCTCAAAATCATCAAATCCCAATCCAAACTGGCTTCAAAGGCTCAATGTTTGGATTCTTCTTCAACGACAAACCAGTATCAAACTTTGCAGATGCACTGTCAAGCAACACTGAGTTTTTTGGCAGATTCAACGCTTCAATGTTATCGAAAGGAATATATCTAGCGCCTAGCCAATTCGAAGCTGGTTTTGTATGTACTGCTATGAATGACGAAACAGTCGAAATGACACTAGAAGCTGTCAAAAGTTCATTTGCGGAGTTGGTCAAATGAGCGACAAGATAGCTGAACCAAAGTACAAAAAGACTTTTGAAGGCATAGAGTCTCTATCACTAGGTATCTCGATGGTAGTCGCCGTAATCATCGGTGTCGCAGCAGGACTTGGGCTAAAAGCCCTGACTGGCTGGTCATGGACGCTTTGGATTGGCGTCATCTGGGGTGTGGCTGCAGCCTTCAACAATGTCTATCGTGCTTACAAAAAACAGATGCGAGAGTTCGACGAGATAGCAAAAGAACGAGGGCTTATCGATTGAGCTTTTTTAAAACTTTTGGCTCTATAGCTGTCATTTTAAATGCCATTCTAGTTGCTTACTTTGCACTTGCAGGCACGACAATTTCTATCATAAATCTCGAACTAGCCGCACTTGGTTCAATAGGTATCCTCTCGGCTACATATTTTGGCTACAAACAGATGATAGAAAAAAAACTTGCACAAGAAGATGACTCAGAAGTGGAGATCAAAAATGAAACAGAGACTGAGGAAGATGACGAAGACGAAGCTGAGCCAGCACTAACCAAAATGTCATTGGTAACCCAAAGCTATAAGGGGTACCTATTTCCTCTCAGACTGGTTACATATGCCATATTTGCTGGAAGTTTCATCTATTTATCTACTAGCGGTTCACTAGAAATAGCTGCTTTTTTTGTTGGTCTAGGTATAGCCCCCATATCAATACTTATAGCTATGTTTTGGATTAAAAGAGGTGCTGATAAACAATAAATTGATACTTTCTTGATACTTATCTGCGCATTATTGACATCTCCATGACTATATACTGGATAGAATTGTGGTACAAGGAGTTTTCATGAATCTAAAAGAGCGAATCAAAAATGAGTTTATGGTCATAAAAGCACTAGGTGTGGTTTATGGCGACATCGGCACAAGCCCGATATATACAATAGCTGTTATCTTCGCGCTAATACTTCCAACAGTCGAAAATCTATACGGCATACTATCTTTTGTTTTTTGGACACTAACTATATTGGTCACTATTCAATATGGATGGCTAGCCACAAGTTTGTCAAAAAGGGGCGAAGGTGGAACCGTTGTTTTGGTGCAACTGTTACTGCCATATATCAAGAGTGCAAAGGCTGTCACAATCGTCACAATCTTAGGATTCGTAGGTATCTCACTGATGATAGGTGATGGTGTTATCACACCGGCAATCAGTATACTCTCAGCGGTAGAAGGTATCGTCTTGATTCCTGGCTATGAGCAAACACCAAAACTTGTCCTACTTTTGCTTGCGTCAATTATCGCATTTGCTCTATTTTTTGTGCAGAGAAAAGGTGTAGAGAGGGTCGCGTCTGCTTTTGGTCCTATCATGGTTGTTTGGTTTTTGAGTCTTGGTTTTGTAGGGATTTGGTATATTTCTCAAGACTTCACGATACTGAAAGCGATTAGCCCGACATATGCGATGGAGTTTGCCTTTTCTCATCCAGCTATCAGTTTTGTGATACTAGCTGATGTTTTGCTTGCCGCTACAGGTGGCGAGGCACTGTATGCAGATATGGGTCATCTAGGCAGACTTCCTATACTCAAGGGCTGGCTTTTTGCTTTTTGGGCATTGATTTTGAGTTATTTCGGTCAGGGTGCTTTCTTGATAAACCATCCAAAGGCAATCTCAAGCCCACTGTTTGAGATGACAAAAGATTTTGCTCCGTCACTATATGTCGCTTTTCTCATTCTTACCATCATGGCTACAATTATCGCCTCACAAGCGATGATTAGCGGTATATTTTCCGTACTCTACCAAGCGATGACTACTAGGATTTTCCCACACTTCAGAGTTGAATACACCTCACACGAGCTACGAGCTCAGATATATGTAAGCTCGGTCAACTGGTTTTTGTTCGCTTGTGTAATCGCAATGCTATTTATTTTTGGAGAATCTGGTAAGCTAGCTGCAGCATATGGACTCGCCGTTGCTGGTGCAATGAGCATCACGGGTGCGCTTATCAGTATGATTTTTTGGTACAAAAAGCAATACTTAGAAATGTTTTTTGCCATACTTTCTGGGCTTGCAAGCTTTTTGTTTTTCGCTTCTTGTACACTCAAAATTCCACATGGTGGCTATTGGTCACTTATCATCGCCTCTGTTCCGCTATTCATCGTAGTTCTCTACACTGCTGGACAAAAAAGACTATACAAATCATTTGTTCCAGTTGAAAAAAATACATTTTTGCATGAGTATTCAGAAAAATATGCCAACGGTGCGCATATCAGTGGCACCGCCCTATTCTTCGCTAGACACGCAAGCGCGATACCAGCATACATTCCAAAAACAATGTTCCAAAACGGAATCATTTATGATAGAAATATCATTGTGGTTGTCAAACCAGCGAACGAGCCTCATGGTATAGATACTGAGCTGACTCCACTCTCAGAGGGGCTAGATTTGATGATGATTTATCCAGGATATATGGAAATGCTAGATGTCGTAGAGGTGCTAAATTCCAAAGGTATAGAAGAACGGACTATTTTTTACGGTCAAGAGGAGATAGTATCAGCTAGCCCGATTTGGAATCTATTTGCGATGATAAAAAGTCTATCGCCATCATTTGTGAGTTTCTACAAGTTTCCTCATCAAAAACTCATAGGTGTAGCGAGACGAGCGGAGATTTAGATGAATACAAGATTATGTTTTGC
Source organism: uncultured Campylobacteraceae bacterium (assembly GCA_964577355.1). GTDB lineage: Bacteria > Campylobacterota > Campylobacteria > Campylobacterales > UBA6016 > CAZNYV01. The sequence continues at coordinate 2,567 of CAZNYV010000130.1, read as the reverse complement.
GATGCTTACACTATTTCAATGTCTATATTCATCTGAAATCGAGAGAGTTGATTTGACTCAAGAGGTTGTAGACAAAGAACACAATCTAGTCTGGGAAGATAAAAAACAAAACGCCACAGACAAAATGAGCTTCAAGAGTGCGGTTGGCTACTGTCACTCTTTGGCTTTGAATGACAAACAGGATTGGAGACTGCCAACACAAGCGGAGCTCTTGTCAATAGTTGATACTTTGCGTACACCTATTGTTAACACGGCTTTTAAGCATTGCGCCGACGATGGGTATTGGATACAAAACAAAACCAAAAATACCAAGCAGGTCGAATGGATTGATTTTGCGGATGGCAATTGGTACGAAGGTAGCGGTTTTGAGAGACGACTATATACAAGGTGTGTCCACAATAGATAGATTGTATAATAGCTCTATGACAAAAATATACACTATTTTTATACAGAGCATACTGCCACTCTTGGGGATTTCGCTTGTTTGTCATTTTTACAAAAATGACTTGGAGTTACTCAATATCGCGATGCTCTATCTGCTTCCCATTTTGTATACTGCGATTCGGCATGGTCAGATGACGACTCTTATCATCTCGATTATTGCCACGCTTCTTTTTGATGTTTTGTTTATTCCACCTTTTTTTGAGCTAAGTGTTCATAATGCCGAATACCTCCTCAGCTTTGCCATTATGATTGTAGTTGGACAACTTGTTTCGTATTTGGCTATGGAGGCTGGCAAATCAAGAGAGCTCGAAACCAGCGACAAACTCTACTCAGCAGTCCTAGGTTCACTATCACACGAACTTCGAACACCTCTCGCCGTAGTCATCGGAAGCACTAGTACTATTTTATCTCGAGAACTAGAATTATCAAATCAAGAACGCTCAGAACTCTGTGAAAATGCTTACACTAGCGCAAAGCAGATGCAAGAGCTAATAGAAAACCTATTGACAAGTGCCCGATTTGAAAGCGGAGGCGTAAAACCAGTCAAACATACCTGTTCTGTAGCTGAGATAGTGTCAAGTGCTCTCATCAAAGCAGAAAAAAAGCATGACCAATTCGCCGACTTTTCCGTCGAAGATGACCTGCCTTCCATCAACAGTGACGCTGTTTTGCTAGAACAGGCATTTTACAACATTATTGACAATGCTTTTAAGTATGGTCAGAGCGTAAAAGTTGCCATCTCTTGCTCTGGAAATGATATTTTTGTCAATATTAGCAACAATGGAACTTTGCCTAAAGATGCTGAACTGCATGACATAGGTAGTAAATTTGTCAGGCTGTCCAACTCCACTAGCTATTCAGGAACTGGGCTTGGGCTTTTTATATCCAAGCGAATCTTCGAGGTGCTAGATGCGACATTTGATGTTTATATCCAAGATAAACGGTTTTTTGTAAAACTAGAGCTGAGGTAAGAAGTGCAAAAAATACTAATAATAGATGATGACAACGCCATCAGAAAACTGCTAACCCTTGCACTAAAAGGTGCTGGCTATGTATCCGTTGAAGCTGTAGGGGTTGATGACGGACTACAAAAGGCTCTGAGCGAAAACCCAGAACTGGTTTTGCTTGATATTGGGCTGGGGGATGATTCTGGATTTTTGTTTCTAAGACAGCTTAGAGAGTGGAGTGACATACCTGTAATAATTATATCCGCAATCAATCAAGAGGAAGAAAAAATAGCTGCACTCAATGACGGTGCCGATGACTATCTGACAAAACCATTTAGCACAAATGAGCTACTAGCCAGAATCAAGGCGGCACTTAGACGACGAAGCAACGCCGTGGTTTCGCATATTTTGGAGTGCGGTACAGTCTGGATGGATATGAGCGCTAGAGTGGTCAAAAAAGCCGATGAAGAGCTAAAATTGACACCAAAAGAGTATGAGCTACTAAAACTTCTACTACAAAATAGTGGTAAAGTCTTGACCCACAACTGGTTACTAAAGGAGGTTTGGGGTGTTGGGTATCAAAACGAAACACACTACCTCAGAGTATTTATCAATCAGCTCCGTCAAAAAATAGAAAACGACCCATCAAGACCCAGAAAAATAGTCACTGAGACAGGAATCGGGTATAGAATGGTGTGCACATGATGCTCAAGTACTTTTCAAATTTATTTTCCGACCTCGCATAGTACCCATCAATACACCTCAAGAAGTCAACCCAAACATACAAATGTTATGATTTTCCAAATAACAAGGTAGGTATTATGATAATTTACATACATGGATTTGGCGGAAGCGGACAGGGCAACAAAGCAAAGGTGCTCAAAGGATTATTAAGTGTATACGATGGAGTCATAGCGCCATCCCTACCCTCAAATCCAGCTCTAGCCATACAAACACTCTGCGAAATCATCGAGTGCTTCAAAAAGGTAGACAATGTCCATCTTGTTGGTTCATCGCTTGGCGGATACTATGCACTCCATCTAGCAGATAAATACAAACTCCCTTGTGTACTTATCAATCCAGCCACCAAGCCTTATGAGACTCTATCGAGAGCACTTGGATTTGCTCCGAATTTCTATGATGGCTCGACTTATGAGTGGAAACAAGAGCACCTAG
>CAZNYV010000129.1:0-5640 GCA_964577355.1 uncultured Campylobacteraceae bacterium | reverse complement strand
GCTAGGCTGGAGTCTGGGAACTCGGCTCTAGCATCCAAGATAGCCTGTGCTAGTTCTTCGATTTTGGCTCTGTCTTTTTTGCTCACTTCTAGCGGAAATGGGAAGTTGTTGTAAACTATCTCGTTTGAGTAGCGATAATCACTTTTGAGCCTGCCGCAAGTATATCTGACCCAATCCATATGTATTTGTGAAGTTAAAATTCCAAAATGGTACAAAGTGGCATTTATAATAACAGTGACAGAATCACTAGCTACAACATTTGGATTTAAAAAACCAATCGGAATATATTTTCTATTTTCAGAAGAGACTCTCGGTATTAGTAGAAAATTTGTTTTTGGTTGTCTATTTTCTGTAAAAAGTGTTGGAGTGGAGGCTTGTTTTTGAGTTGGTATTTTTGGACTTGCAAGACGAAATTTCTTGACAGCTTCAACTCTAGCCATCACAAGTGGAAGTTGCTTTAGCTCGCTTGGATTGGCATCCACTAGCCACAAACACCATCTCTGCTCAGAGTTCAAAAACTCCCTAGCTCCCAAAAGAGGTCTTATAAATTTTTCAGCATTAGGCTCTTTGGATAGCAACTCTAGTTTTTCTTCGTTTGATAGTAATAAATTGCCACCATCAGTTGGTTGAGAGCCTTTTGTGATTGGTGGAATATTGGTTTGAATATGTGTGCGACGAGACGAAATAAAAAAATCAGCACCATTAACCAAGTAAGGACTGATATTATCCACTAGAAGCTCATGAGGCTCAGATGCAACTGTTTCATACTCAAAAAGCCTCTTGGATTTTGTATCGTGTGCCGCAAATCCTATGATGACGCAAAATACCGCCGCATTTCGCTTGGCTTCATTGCTCCATTTGAATGTCTTGTGGGCGAAGTGGATTTTGACTTTGTATCTATTGAATAGCTCTTGCCAGAGTATGCCTACCTGTTCGCCTTGTGTGATGGAGTTGGTGGAGACTAGAGCGGCTTTGCTGTTTCGTCCTTGCATATACTGAGCTGATTTGATATACCAAGCAGATACAAAATCAAGAACTCCAGCATTTTTTACACCCTTGAAAACAAACTCTAAATCTTCTTTTTGTTGTTTTGTTTGCAGTGAATATCCCAAAAACGGTGGATTACCGATGATGTAGTCTATAGTGACACCATCAAGTAGCTTTTCCCAGTCCGCTTGTAGGGCGTTGACATTGAATATATTTGCGCTGTCTTTGATAGGGATATTGAACTGTGGCTCGGCGAAAATCTCCGCAAATCGCAGGCTCATCTGATGCTCGATGAGTAGCATAGCCGTCTGGGTGATACGAGATGGTAGCTCCTCTATCTCGAAGCCGTAGAACTGGTCGATATGGACTAGCTGGAGCATGGAGCCTAGAGACTTTAGCACTTCAAATTCTAGGAGTTTTAGCTCACGATAAGCGATGACTAGGAAGTTGCCACTACCACACGCAGGGTCGAGAAATCGTAGATTGGCAATGCGGTTGTGGAATTTCTGGAGTTGGATTTTGTTCTTCTTGACTTTCTCAAACTCCTCCCAAAGCTCGTCTAGGAAGAGTGGCTTGATAGCCTTGAGGATGTTGCGCTCACTCGTGAAGTGCGCGCCTAGCTCGCCACGCTTGCCCACATCCATCGACGCTTGGAACATAGAGCCAAATATCGCAGGAGATATGACACTCCAGTCAAAAGCACACGCATCGATGAGCATCTCACGCATACTCTTGTCAAAGTTGGCAATGCGGAGATTTTCGCTAAAAATAGAGCCGTTGATATATGGAAATGACGCGTAACTATCGTCTAGGTTTTTTGCCCTTTTGTCTAGCGGTGTATCAAATATCTGGAATAGCTGGGCTATTTGCGCTCCCAAATCACGCCCGTCCTCGCTAGTGTATGTCTCGATGAACTCTCGAAATGAGTTCCTGCCAAATATCCCAGTATCCTCCGCAAACATACAGAACAAAAGGCGTGTGAGATACAGCTCCAGGTCGTGTCCGTGATAGCCGTTTTCTAGTAGTTTGTCGTGGAGCCGTCCCATCAGCTCGGCGGCTGTTCTATTGGTCGGCTCTTCTGGTTTGTAAGTCTTCTTGGTATAGCCTGCAATGAAGCCGAAAATCTCTATGTTTTTGTGTAGTTCGGAGAGTGTGAAGTGATACTCGTCTTTTGTGTCTAGGTCATACAGGTCAAAGCTCTTGAAATCGCAGACCAAAATATACCTCGGCAAGTCTCGCTCTGGCATATTTTTGAGATAGTCGAAGGCTTGGGCTTTGGCTTTTGCCATGTCTTTGCCGAGGGATTTGTGCTCTATGAGTAGCTGACCGCGCCAGAAAACATCGATGAAGCCCTGATTTCCGCTAGGGAGTTTGGCTGGGTATTCAAAATTGATACTGCGAGGTGATTTGTCAAAAATCTTGAAAAAATCTATCCAAAAACTCTGGGCTTGTTGCTTTTCATTTGTAGCGTCCGCCCAGTCTAGGATGAATTTGTGACTGCGGTTTCGTATTTCGCTGAGGCTTATCATCCTTAGCTGGCTTTACTATGTGTCATATACTCTCTGAGTGCTGCATTTATGAGGCTTTGATAGCCTACTTTTTGCTCTAGTGCCTTTTTTTTGAATTGCATAATGATGTCATCATCTAGCCTGATGGTGGTTGCTATCTTTTTTGGCTGATAAAATCTACCTCTGACCGCCCCGCTCATATCTATTTCATCCGGAATTTCGTAGTTAGCTTCTAGCTTCAGTAGTTCTTCACGCATATTGTTCTATCTCCTTTGCAGTAGATTTTCTAGCTGAAATTATTCGTATTACGACATCGAGATTTTCATCGAAGACAAGATGTGCGACTGTCGTGATGATTTGATTTTTTGTTCTACCGATACTGAACCATCTCTCTTCGCCGTATTCGAATCTTGTATCCAATCTGGATATTGCAAACTGGTCATCAAATATCTCTTTTGCTTCATCAAAAGATACACCATGCTTTTTGATATTTGCAAGGTTTTTGTTCTCGTCCCACTCAAATTTCATGCTGCAATTTTACCTTAAAAATTTACATTGTCAATACATTTGTAAGTAATTCTAATTTTGCAACGATTTTAGTACAAATACCATAAAAACGACAGCAAAATATCACTCCGCTACGACTCTGTTTCTGCCTCCGTTTTTGGCGGTGTAGAGGTTTTTGTCGCCGATGGATACGAGAGAGCTGAAGTCATTTGTGCTGATGTTTTGAGCTGTGACACCGATGCTGATAGTGACATGGAGCATGTGCCCCTCATACTCTATTCTGGTGGATTCTACATCCTGACGGATGCGTTCGGCTATATCTACGGCGTCGTGGATGTTTGTATTTGGTAGTACGATACCGAACTCCTCACCGCCCAACCTGCCGACTATATCACTATCTCTCGTACCTGCTAGGAGCTTGTCGGAGACAGTTTTGATGACGATGTCACCGCACTCGTGACCGTAAGTGTCGTTGACTTTTTTGAAATGGTCGATGTCTAGCATGATAAATGACAGTGGTGTGGAGTCTCTTTGAGAATTGTTCCACTCGTTGATTGACTGGAGATAAAACTCTCTACGATTGAGTAGCTGCGAGAGCGTGTCTAGCGTCATATATATGTGGTTTTGGTATGCGTTTTTGTATGACAGCTCGGCTTCTTTGCGGTATGCGACTATCGCCGCCCAGAGATAAAGTGACACTGGCACCATAAATGTCACGAATTCACCTATCTGCTCCTCTGTTTTGTGGGCGAATCCTAGCAGTATCGTAACTATGACGACAGCACCAAAATGCACAGACAAAAATGTCTTGTTGGAGAGAATAGGGGAGAGTAGTATCGTGGAAATCATATAAAACACCCAGGTGTATGTCACATAATAAAAATGCGGGTCAAAAAACATATAAGGCACGAGCAAACAAAGCAAGCTGGAATTGCCAAACAGAAGTATCCAAAGCCCGCGATACTCTCTGAAAAACTCCCTATATGTCACATAGACGATAAATGCCGTAAAGGACGCCGCTCCCATCCTGCCAAGCGAAATCCAGATAAATGCCTGTGAGACTCCGTGATTGACATAATCCCCATAGATATATATGATGTCGAGGAATACGCCAATATACATAAGGGGTCTGTAGGCGTAAAAGACTCGCTCTTCTTGGAACTCTTGATATGTTCGAAACTTGACCAATCGGTTGGCTGAGGTGTTTGTAGATGCTGTAATGTCGCGTTTTTTTGAACTGAATATATTGGAAAGTAGTGACAAGCAATAAGCTCCTGAGGTTATATTTTGGTTACATAACGATATTAAATAACTTTGTAGCTTATTGTTTGCTTTTATTTTTTCAAGATTGCGCTTGTATCGCCGTGATAGCGACTGTATTGACGATGTCGGCTACTAGACAGCCACGAGATAGGTCGTTGACTGGTTTTTTGAGCCCTTGCAGTACAGGACCGATGGCTACGGCGTTTGCCGAGCGTTGGACTGCCTTGTAGGTGTTGTTGCCAGTGTTGAGGTCTGGGAAGATGAACACCGTCGCCCGTCCAGCCACTTGCGAATTTGGTAGCTTTGTCCTAGCTACATCCATATCTATCGCTGCGTCGTACTGGATAGGTCCCTCGATGAGTAGGTCAGGGCGTTTGGCTTTTGCTATGTCGGTGGCTATCTTGACCTTTTCTACATCTTCGCCAGCTCCAGAACTGCCCGTAGAATAGCTGAGCATAGCAACTCTAGGCTCTATGCCAAACTGTATCGCGGTATCGGCTGAACTGATAGCTATCTCGGCTAGTTGTTCGGCTGTCGGATTTTGGTTGACGGCGCAGTCACCATAGACTAGCACCCTCGTGTCGAGACACATAAAAAACACGCTTGAGACGATGGATATATTTGGCTTGGTTTTGATGATTTGGAGTCCTGGTCGGATAGTGTCAGCTGTTGTATGATTGGCTCCTGATACCATGCCGTCAGCTAGCCCTTGTTGTACCATCATCGTCCCAAAATAGCTAAAATGCACCATTGCGTCTCTGGCTGCATCTTTTGTCAGCCCCTTTGACTTTCTAGCTTCGTAAAATAGATCTACAAAACCATCGAAATATTCGCTTGTCGCTGGGTCGATAATCTCAGCTTTGCCGAGGTCAAGACCGAGTTGAGCCGTATGATGAGCTATGTCGTTTTTGTTGCCTAGCAGTATGATGTCGACTACATTTCGACGAATCAGTATCTCCGCAGCTCTGAGCACCCTCTCGTCATCCGACTCTGGCAGGACGATTTTTTTGCGACTCGCTCTGGCTTTCTCGAATAGTCCAAACTCAAAGCTAATCGGCGTAACAGCTCCGCTCGTCTCTTTGTCTAGTTTGGTATAGATTTTTGATATATCCACATTGTCATCAAACAGCCCGAGGCTGAGCGCTATTTTTCGCTCACTCTCAAAATCAATCGTCGCTTTGACATGTTCGACTTTGAGTGCAGTTGTCCATGTGTCGCTCTCGCATTGGAGGACTGGGAGCGGAAATTTCCCAAAGCCTTTTAGTAGTTTTGTGATGCTATCTACTGGGGCAAGCCCGCCTGTGAGTAGTATACCTGCGATGTTTGGATACTCCCTTGAGTAGAGCGAAGCATAAGAGGCTATCAATATGTCGGC
>CAZNYV010000128.1:0-5647 GCA_964577355.1 uncultured Campylobacteraceae bacterium | reverse complement strand
GCTTAATACTCCAGTATTGCATCTACCTCAAGTAATAGGTCTAGCACTCGGTCTAGCACCACAAGAGCTAGGGCTTGAGCACAATGTTACAAAAGTAGACTTTCTAGGCTAATTATCATACTCGGGTTCAATCCCGAGTATCCACCTGCGTTACTATGTTCCATCTTGCACACCGCCATTCTACCATGTATAAAGGTATACCCACAAACAATCCCTCGTACGGTACATAAAAGGGTAGTAGAAAACCAACCTTTCACTTATTCATACTATAGAGAATTAGAACGAGGGAAAAACTTTAATTACGATAGAATTATTTTAAAATATAAGACACGAGGCTTATCCTAGTGAATATTAAGAAGTGGAATCCGCAAACAATGGTTAGTTTACTTTTGACAACATATTTGTATTCTATAGATTACAGTGCTGAAACCAAGCAAGAATTACACATGAAAAAATTAGCTCATCCTTTCTTTACAATATTCATTTCTGCCCAGAAGGATAGGGGCGAGAAAAAATGAGAGATTACGACAAAGAACCTATCATACTAGAAGATCACAATGCTTCATTTGCATATTATTCTATGAAATATGTTGGATTTCCGTTAATGCTTGTTGTGTTTTTTATTTACCCGTTAATTTCAGGCAGTCACATAAAAAGCTCATTTGCCAGCATAGGCGCAACACTAGCTCCGATATATATGCTATTCAAGCAGTCAAAGCTGAGAAAAATTGTTTTGAAGCAGCACAGAATAGAGTATATTGATTCGGGTGAACCACTTGCAATAATAGATTTAAATGAGTCTAATAGATTTCAAAAATCATTTCAAAATTATTACTACAAAAAACAAAATCTCCATTTTTTATATCTTTTGTTTATATTTTTCTTTGTTGCGTTACTAATGAAGTCTTTGATCAACAGCGCAATACTTCTTGTCGGTGCATTTATTACAGTATTTCTAATGGCACAAATCACAAAATATATCCTTAGCGACCATGGGTTTGTATTTTTTACATCTATCGTAGTCCAACAGGACGAAGATATAATTTCTATTCCAATCTATAAAAAAAATGACTATCAGGATATTAATGACTATTTGCAATCAAGAGGAATAGATATTCGCACACTACCTACTTTTTTTAAACCGTTTTACGGCACAGAAAGAACAGCAATTTTTGGCTCTCTTTTTCCAAAAGACATCGTATGTCCAAAATGTAGAAGGTCGCTTCATGACAGTATTTTTAGTTGTTCCAATTGTGGCAATCCATTAACAGATGAAAAAATGGAAGAAAGCATTGCCGAGAATAAGTATTTTCTCAGAACTATCTTGCGTGACAAAAAAGATTTTGTGAAGATTAAAGAATTGTTGAGAAAACAGTATGAAGCAATGGGTTATAGAGTGTCATCAGTAGACAGAGAAGACATGCTTATGTTGAAAAGTGAATCCAAGCTGCAGTCATATATTAGTATAAAACACAAAGCTTACAACTTCTATGTCGATGGATATAATATAGAACAACCAACTCTGAAAGTAGACGCGCAGGAATATTTTGTTAACACTTAAAAAATGTGGTAGGCTACTTGTGATTAAATATCTCCCGCTTCGGCAGGGTGCTTTTTATCTGCATGCCTCTATGAACTTTTTGATTAGCGCCTTGTCCTTGACACCCTTTGAACTTTCCACTCCACTACTAACATCCACACCATAAAAACCGTATTTCTTCACTTCATTGATATTATCAGGAGTTAGCCCGCCAGCTAGGATAATTTTGGAATTGTCAACCCTGTCAAACCAATCCAGCTTGAGCCTTTTCCCTTCTCCACCATAACTATCTACAAAGCTATCAACGAAGCGATACTTGTCGCTATGCTTTGAGATATCGTCAGCTGTTTTTGCTCGAACGACTTTTATGTGGCGCACTTTTAGCTTCTCAAAAAAGCTCTCTTCGGCATCAAAATGTATCTGCGCTATGTCAATCCCTACTTTTCCACAAGTATCATTGACAAAATCAACACTACAATCTACGAACAACCCTACTCTACTAACAAACGCCGGTAGCTCAGAGCAGATTTTTTGCGCTTCGAGTGCAGAAATATACCTAGGTGAGCGCTCATAAAATACAAAACCTAGCGCATCCGCTCCGCACCCTGTAGCAAAAAGCGCAGTGTCCAAATCCCTGATGCCACAAATTTTGATTTTCATATTTTCAAAGCTTTTATTGCCATCGCATAACCATCTGACCGAAATACGAAGTTTCCAGCTACCACCATATCCACACCCGCATTTTTTAGCTCAGACACATTTTTGTCATTGACTCCGCCGTCCACTTCGATGATAAATTTTGCACCAAGCTTGGCTCTCATTTCCGATAGCTCTCTTGATTTTTCGATTACACTCGGTATGAATTTTTGCCCGCCGAAGCCTGGATTTACACTCATCAAAAGCACAATATCCAAATCAAGCAATAGATATTTGATAAGCTCAGGGCTAGTGTGTGGATTGAGCACCACGCCAGCCTTGATGCCATAGTCTTTTATCTTTTGAATCAGTCTATGCGGATGCTTTTCTTCCTCTATGTGAAAAGTGATAAACTCTGGCTTGATAGGTGCGAACAAATCAACAAAAAATGTATTGTTCTCAACCATCAAATGCACATCAAGTGGCACAGTAGATGCCCTCGCAGCAGCCTCCACAACCATCGGTCCGATAGTCAGATTAGGGACGAAATGTCCATCCATCACATCTATATGCAGATAATCTGCACCTGCCTTGCAAACTGATTTTATATCACTCGCCAAATTACCAAAATCTGCCGATAAAATACTTGGTGCTACTAACATTGTTTCCTCAAAAAATTAAATTTTAGCTATTGCTTTGTTGTTTATAATCTCCATCTTCCCGTCCAATTCATACTCATAAACCAGCTCACCAAAGAGCCTAACTGCTTCATCCAAACTAGGTGATGTTTTGCAAAAATCTATCAAAGCATCGTTTTTTGCATTAGATGAGATTAGTGATTTTAGAGCTAAATCGTTTGTGATAATATCAAAATCATACAATACTTTTGCCAGCCCATCTCTCGCCAACCTCGCAGTACCACTACTCTCACCCATTCTATGTGGTAGAACATATACAGGTCGTCCAAGCTTGAGAGCCACTTCCACTGAGCGCATACTCCCGCTATCCTCATCCGCTTCGGCGACTATCAACACCTCACTCATGACCACAACAATACGATTTCGCAGGACAAACGAGTAATTTGTCGGCATTGTGTCTTTTTGATATTCACTTAGAGCTAAGGAGTTGGAGTAGATTTTGTCTATTAGGGGTTTGTTGACTGCGGGATATATTTTGTCAAGAGAGTTACCAAACACAGCGATAGTATTGCCATCAGCTCCTTCATGAGCGCACGCATCAATACCCATTGCAGCACCACTAACAATGACACAGCCGAGCGAAGATAGATGGGAGGCTAGCTTTTTTGTAGTAACTCTTGCATATTGACTAGCCCGCCTTGAGCCAACTATTGCGACTTTTCTTTTGGCTAGAAGTTCTAGCTTTCCAGTAAAATAGAGTGAATTGGGTGGGTTTTTGAGCTCAGAGAAGAGCTCCAAGTAATGACTTGGGAGCTCATGGATTTGGGTGGAGTCCTCACCTATCAAGGACGATTTCCACCTCTAGCATTTCTATGTTTTGATTGTTTTCGGATTTGATTTTTATGTCTTTGACTCTAGTGTATTTTTTGATAACTTCCAAAATCTCTTTTTTCATCTCATCCATATAAGGCAGTGCATTTGCACCCCTCTCTGTTGCAAGCATAAGCGTTAGTCTATCTCTGGCAACTTGCGCACTTGCTTGTTTTCTGCCAAAGATAACATCTAGGAAACTCATTTGAAAATCCCCTTGATTTTGCCCATCAGCCCTTTTTTCTCATTCAAATCAACATATTCTACGACTTCGCCTAATATTCTTCGGCTAATTCTTCTGTATGCTTCACCTGATTTTGAGCTCTCATCATGCACTACTGGCTCACCCATGTTTGTGCTAGAGATGACCTTTTCATCATCCGGAACCATACCTATCAGTGGAAGCGCTAAGATATTTAGTACATCGTCTTGAGATAGCATCTCGCCTTTTTCAACAAGAGCAGGTTTGATACGATTGATGATGACATATTTTTCTATCGAAGAGCCATTGATTGCTTTTTCGCTTTTTGCATCCATGATACCGATAACTCTATCAGCATCTCTCACAGCTGAAACATCAGGAGTTGTGACTACAAGAGCTTTATCAGCTAGAAATATCGAGTGCTCGAACCCGCTCTCTATACCAGCAGGAGAATCTAGTAGTACGAAATCAAACTGCTCACGAAGCATTTCGATTACTTTTCGTACTTTTTCTTTTTCTAGGATATTTTTGTCTTTTGTCTGACTTGCAGGCAAGAAATACAGTCCGCTTGTCTTTTTGTCAGCTATCAGAGCTTGAGAGAGATTGCAATCCCCCTCCATCACGCTAACGACATCATAGACTATACGATTTTCAAGTCCAAAAATCATATCGAGGTTTCGTAGTCCTATATCAAAGTCAACCGCTACGACTTTTTTGCCGAGCTTCGCAAGACCAGTAGCCACATTCGCCGTAGTCGTCGATTTGCCTACGCCACCCTTACCGCTTGTTACGGTGATTACTATACCCATCTCTGATTACCCTTAGTTTTTTGTCTGGTCAACAATTTTATTTGCGTTGATCCAAGGCATCATAGCTCTTAGTTTTCTACCAGTTACTTCCAGTGGGTGGTTATAAAGATTTGCTCTCTCAGCCGTCATTCTAGGATAACCTGTCATGCCTTCCAAGATAAAGTCTTTTGCAAATTTACCGTTTTGGATTTCTGTCAAGATTTCTTTCATAGCCGCTTTTGAAGATGCGTTCACAACCCTAGGACCACTCACCATGTCGCCATACTCTGCAGTGTTGGAGATAGAGTATCTCATATCAGCCACGCCACCTTGGAACATCAGGTCAACTATCAATTTTAGCTCGTGCATACACTCAAAATACGCCATCTCAGGTGGGTATCCAGCTTCTACCAATGTCTCAAAGCCAGCTTGAACAAGCGCGCTCACACCGCCACAAAGAACAGCTTGCTCACCAAATAGGTCAGTCTCAGTCTCGTCTTTGAATGTCGTCTCGATAATACCAGTTCTTCCTCCTCCGATAGCAGAAGCATAAGAAAGCGCTAGAGCTTTTGTAGTGCCACTTGGGTCTTGGTGGATAGCGATAAGGTCAGGAATACCTCCACCTTTGACAAATTCACTTCTAACAGTGTGTCCTGGGGCTTTTGGAGCTATCATTGTTACATTGATGTCTTTTGCAGGTACGATTCTGCCGTAAAGGATGTTGAATCCATGACCAAATGCGATAGTTGCACCGCTTTTTAGGTTTGGAGCGATTTCATTTTTGTAAACTTCTGCTTGAGTCTCATCCGGAAGAAGTATCATTATTACATCGGCTTTTGCAGTAGCTTCGCCAACCGTAAGAACTTCAAAGCCTTTTGCCTCAGCTTTTGCCCAGCTAGCGCCGCCTTTTTTGAGTCCGATACATACAGACACACCGCTGTCTCTTAGGTTTTCTGCATGAGCGTGACCTTGC
>CAZNYV010000127.1:0-5681 GCA_964577355.1 uncultured Campylobacteraceae bacterium | reverse complement strand
TATGACCTTTGTCCGCAAAATAGTCTAAAAAAGCTTTTCTAATATCCATAATATCTTCTCTTGTCGCCCTCGGAAGGCTAATTTTTGGGGTGGATTATATCATCGTATAATGAAAAATAGGTTATAGTCAAAACATGATTTTTTACATACAATACTTACTATTACTATCCCTCGTCGCCATAGCAAAGCTTTTACCTAGAAGAAATTTTCTTGCAATTGGCACTTTTTTCGGAATATTGGCTTTTTGGCTACTAGCTGGACGCAGGAAGCTTACCATCCGAAATATCCAATCAACTATACTACCAAACAACGAAGAAGCCACTGAAATGGCAAAAAAAACTTTTGCAAACTTTGGCTCTACAGCTTTTGAAATAATAAGAAATAGTGGTAATGTCCTCACTGAGACAGAGTTAAAGGAGATATTTGAAGGCTCAGAGAATGAGATTTCAAAGCTCCACAAACTCTATGAGCAATCTGGTCACAAAATGCTCCTCATCACGCCTCATCTAGGTAGCTTTGAGCTTGTGGCGCAATATATTGGTCTAAGTGGTATCCCAATGTCAATTATTGGTAGGCCGACCAACAATCCGTACATCGCAAGATTTATCAAAAATGCCAGAGAGCTCTTCAACAATAGTTATATAGAAAAAGGCAGCACACTGCTCGGCATGGCAAAAGCTATCAAAGATGGCAGAGTAGTCGGAATATTGCCTGACCAAAAAGGAGGAGGAAGTCATTCTGCAGTCTTGGATTTCTTGGGTCGTCCAGCGCGAACGCTCTTGGGTACTGCAAGACTTGCTAAAAAATTTGATTGTGAGATTGTGCCAGTCTTTGCTATCACGCTACCAAATAGAAAAGTCAAACTAACGGTCAATGACCCCCTGCAGTTTGCTAGTAGTGACAGTGACGAAGTGATAATGCAAAAAGTAAACAACATTATATGTGAAAAAATAGTTCAATATCCAGAGCAGTGGTTCTGGATGCACAACAGATGGAAAATGTGAAAGCGCTAATTCTCTCAGACGGAAAAGCTGGGCATCTGAGTCAATCAATAGCACTTTGCCAATACAAGAACTGGGATTATGAAATAGTCGAGGTTGCTTTCAAGTCAAAGAGGCTCAAAGCTGTCAGCTATGCGCTTGATTTTTTCGGATACTTGACGGACTCTATTTTTACACCAAACAAATCAATCTCCGACGCTCAGGTTGTCATAGCAACCGGTTCTGCCACATACTATCCAGCAAAAGTCATAGCTAAAAAACTAGGAGCTAAAAAAATCGCAATAATGCTTCCGAAAGGCTACAGATACGATTTCGACTATATATTAGCACAATCGCACGACAATCCACCTCAACTCAAAAATATTATAGAGCTACCAATAAATATTTCTTCAAAATCAACCAACCTTGACAATGCGGAAATGGCAAAAAGATTTAGATTTGATAGGGCTGAAAAATATATAGGTGTAATAATAGGCGGTCAAAATCAAATTTTTTCTATGTCAGTCGACGACTTAAAACCGTTATTTGATTATCTGTTGGAGCTTGAGTGTGAAATCGTAGTAACAACATCCAGAAGAACACCTCCTGAGGTTGAAAGCTGGCTTTTGACACTACCTCTAAGATTTTTGTTGTTGTACTCAAAAGACACATTCAATCCAATTCCTGCATTTTTACAAAACTGCTCCAATACTATTATCACAAGTGATTCCACCTCTATGATAAGCGAATCTGTTACTGGAGGCGAATGCGCCATAGATGTATTGATGTTACCTAGTAAAAAAAATAGTAAGTTTCATTCTCTTATTCACAAGCTGGCAAATATGGAATCATTGCATATCTTCAATGGCACTTTTGGAAATAGTACTAAAAAAATAAAGCTGGAAACTTATTTAGAAAAGGTCGTAGTTTGAAAATAGTGCAACTACTACCAGCACTTGGTGAAGGCGGAGTGGAGCGAGGCACAGTTGATATTAATCGTGAATTTGTCAGGCTTGGGCACATATCGATAGTTATCAGTTCTGGCGGGAGACTGGCTCCACAAATAGAAGCAGATGGCGGGCAACATATTGCATTTGATGTTGCAAGTAAAAATATACTGACAGCACCATATAGAATATGGAAACTGCACAAACTACTCAAAGAGCTTCGTCCAGACATCATTCATGCTAGAAGCCGAGTGCCAGCATGGCTTGTATACTTGGCAAACAAAAGCTTAAATATTCCATTTGTAACAACCGTGCATGGATTTAATAGCGTAAATTTCTACAGCTCCATCATGACAAAGGGCGATAAGATAATATGTGTCAGTACAGCTATCAAAGAGTACATCCAAAAGAACTACCAAACAGACGAAGGCAAAATAGTTATTATCCCAAGAGGTATTGACCTAGAGGAGTTTGACCCAACAAAAATAGATGACACATTTATCCAGACATTCAAAAGCAAATTTGCACTACAAAACTCCTTCATAGTCACAAGTGTCGGCAGAATCACACAGCTAAAAGATTATGAGACATTTATCAAAGCAATCAAGCTTGCAAAAAATCAGATACCAAATATCAAAGGTCTCATAGTAGGTGGCGTCCATCCTGATAAGGTTGATTATTTCGAAAGACTAAAAAAACTAGTTACCGAGCTAGAGATGGAGGACAGCATTATTTTTGCTGGAAGCCAAAGTAATATGCGTGATATATATGCGCTTAGCAACATTGTCATCTCAGCTTCAAAAAAACCAGAAAGCTTTGGCAGAAGTGCCGCCGAGGCTCTTGCTATGAATTGCCCAGTCATAGCAACCAACCACGGAGGCATTACGGACATTGTGATCAATGGCAAAACTGGCTACTTGGTTTCGACTTCAGACGAAAGTAAAATGAGCGAAGCCATAGTCAAGGTATCACAAAAAGAATTTCGAAACCTTAGAGAGTTTGTTGAGAATAATTTTACACTTAAAAATATGACCAATAGTACTCTAAATCTGTATAGTAAAATCACTAAATTATAATTTTGGCACAATTTCATTTGGCTTAAAGGTAATAAATCCACCCCTCGCCTTAACATCTATGCCATTTATATAAAAATCTCCATTCTCGTTTGGATTATGGATACTGTACCCTAAAGCCTCAGCAATTATTTTTGTAATCTCGTAATGGGTCACACCATCGCGCAAACCTGCCACTTCCTTTGTAATTTTG
The DNA here is from genome assembly GCA_964577355.1 of uncultured Campylobacteraceae bacterium. GTDB lineage: Bacteria > Campylobacterota > Campylobacteria > Campylobacterales > UBA6016 > CAZNYV01. The sequence goes on along the minus strand of CAZNYV010000127.1, from coordinate 2,488 downwards.
GCAGGTCCATTCTTACTATAAAAGACAAATGGCACTTTAGCATTTTCAAGTATTGGGTGCCCATGCCCATACAAACCATTCTCACCCATCAGCTCATTATGGTCAGCTGTAGCAAAAAACAGTGTTGGAGTATTGGAATTTTGCTTAATATAATCAATCATATTAAAAAGCAGGTAGTCAGTATATCCAATTGCATTTTGATATGTGTTAAGAGTCATACTATGAAAATCATTGTTATCATATTTAAATTTTCTAAACTCGTTTGGTGTAAATAACTCATATGGAGCATGTGAACATCTCTGATGCAAAACTATAAAATTCGGTTTTGACAAATCTATGCTTTTCAGATAATTAAGCAACACAACATCGTATACGACATTATTTTCAGATATATTTTTGAAATCAATTTCAGATTTGGCGACATTAACATTTTGACCGAGAAAAGAGCCGAGTATATTTTTGTCTTGAGTTGTTATATAGTGAACCGTATACCCTTTGTCTTTGGCTAATTTAAACAAAGAGGTATTCGCTCTCAATAGTTGCATACTATTATCGGGCTCTCTTTGTGTATTAAAAAAAAGTGGTACTGATGACATAGTTGACACACCGCACGAAATAGCCTTTTTATAACAAAAATTTTTGTCCTGTTTCATACTGTCTAGCATAGGTGTTGTCGTTTGAGAATATCCAAATAGTGACATTCTGGTGTAGCCAAGACTCTCGCCCATAACAACAATAACATTATTATTCGGTTGATTTTTATCGATAACATCCACACTGTATGGCAAAAAATTCTTACCAGATGGCGGATGGATATACTCAGCCACACTTCTTCCTACAGCCAAAGATGCAGCCATGTAAAAATTCTTGTTTGAATATGAAGACATTAGCGGATTAAAGAAATGGAGGCTTTGATTTGTTAACCCAGCCTTTAATGGGCCGATTAATAGCAAAAATAAAACAATATAATGCGACTTCCTGTAAGTAAAAGTCTTTCCTTCGGATTTTAACAGCATAAGAACAACTGGTATAAACACCCCAATAATCAATACAAAAGGCACATAAATATATGTAAATACATGGAAAAATGCTTCCAATGTATCTTTTGTTTCCGTAAAAAACCACAATATCGCAAAAGGGGCTATTAGTGTTCCAAAATAACTATAATGCGCCAATTCCACTAGTGAAAATATGAGAAATATCAGGAAATAAAGTGTCTTTATCCATATGGATCTAACCGTCAGCACAATGAAGCTTATTAAAAAAAGATAAAAAATCTCGGATGGCTTAAATACGAGAGGGTAACTCGATTGAATGAGATGAAAAATCAAATCTGGCGATATCAATAAAAGTGCAAAAATACAGCTATACAAAATATGCTTAACAATTTTTTGCCAATTATGATTCAGCTGTTTTTTTAAATTTTGGTATACATACATATTTCTGTGCTTATTCAATTCGAGCCTTATTAACTACATTAAAATTGGTGTATTTTGCATTTTTTGCAACACATCATTGACCGTTATTGGTGGTTCATCATCACTACTTCGAAAAATCGCATGCTGCCCGTATGGAGTGTACCTAACCGGGTCAGCATAAGAAATATCCGCATGCGCAAATATGGTAAATGTCTTACAACCTTGTGCAGCAGCTATATGACCAAGCCCACTATCATTTCCGATAAACAAGTTACACAACGAAAATAGTGCAGCAGCTTGTCTAAGATTTGTTCTGCCAGCCAAATTGATAGCACCACACTTATTTGCTATCCTTTCGCAAACTGCATTTTCATCTGCAGACCCCACAATAACAATCTTGTCAAAATTACTTTTGACTTTGCCAATCAATTCTATAAAATTTTCACTCGCCCACACTTTATTAGCTGAATTTGCCCCAGGAGCAACAACCAAGATTTTTTCACCACCATTATAAGCTATCAAAGACTTCGCATAAACTTGATTTTCATTACTCACCGTGATTGCAGTGTCTATCTGCTTCTCGGTAGCATCTGGAAAAAATCTTCTCAGAATAGAAAAAGTAGCTAGCGTCTCACTTGCCTTACCACAAATAGCAGCATCCTTATCATCTTTGTAAAGTTTTTTGTGTGCATTTATCAGTAGAGGAATGGCGTCAGAACGAAGTCCAATAGCCAAGTCATATCGCACGGTCAAGGATTTGAACAAAAACTTCGCAAAATCTAGTCTGTTTTTTTTATCTTTTATGTATATGTTAGAGATACAGGCAAAATCACGAAACAAATCCACAGAACGAGCATCGCAAACCAAGTCAATCTTGACCTCTGGAAACTTCCATGACAAGAAATTGATTATCGGCACATTCATCACTGCATCACCGATATTACTATTGGTTTCTATGAGGATTTTTTTCATTTCAGTTGTTTGAGTCGCTTAAATTTCTGACGATTTGCCCAGCTATATCATCCATCATCTCAAAGCGCCTGCTGTACATAGCCCTCTTATTGCTCTTG
>CAZNYV010000126.1:0-5739 GCA_964577355.1 uncultured Campylobacteraceae bacterium | reverse complement strand
TATAAATGTACAAAAATCCAGTAATACTCAACATAAATGACCACAAAAATAAAGCCCTGAAAGAGCAAGCTGACTTCGCCAAAACCAAAGGAATGATAAGTGCGCCACTGGGATTCAACGAATTCTATGAAGCTTGCAGAAATTACCCAATACTATTTGCAAAAGACCAGATGGGTAATTGGTTTGCTACGGCTCAGCTTGGAGTGGATAACAAGAATATGTTTGTAGGTGATGACAACAAGTGGAAAGCTGGGGCATATATTCCAGCGTTCATCAGAAGATACCCATTTGTTCTGGTGAAAACAGATGAAAATAGTGAAGAAAATCTCACACTAGCGATAGATGCCGAGAGTATAGAGGACGCAAACGAATCGAACAAAGCGAGAGTGTTTTTTAACGATAACGACACGCCAACAGAGTTTGCCACTGGGGTTATGCAGTTTTTGTTGGAGCTCAACAAGGTAGCGATGGCAACATCACAATTTATAAAAGATCTAGAGAAGTGGGAATTGCTCGTAGAACAAGCCGCAAACATCGTTGACAAAGATGGAAATACTCACAATATCAATGGCTTTTTTACGGTCAACGAGGAGAAGCTCGCTCATCTAAGCGACAAGAAGAAAACAGAGATGTGCAAGAAAGATGCATTCCCACTAATCACGGCTCATCTGATTTCACTAGGAAATGTCAGACGGATGGGACTATAGCCGCAAGAGAGAAGCCCCAAATCAAAGTGAATAGCGATTTGGGGCGTATGATTTTTAGTTAGAGGCTACCTTGATTCCGCTGGTTTCGTTTATCTTGATAATCAGCACTTTGATTGTGTTGTTTGGCTCTTTGATGGTTAGTTTTATCTCACCTTTGCCTTCGGTCAAGGCGTTTGCTGGAGCATTTTTGATTTGAACTGCCATGCTTACTGGGTCTACTTTTATCCAATCAGGAAGTGGAGCGCCATTTTTTAGATTTACCTGTACCACTTGAGAGTTATCAGCTATGCCTGCAGACTTAGTCACCGATGGAGGTATGACAAAAGTAGATGCTTTTGTGCTATCTATTTTGGCTGTCAATATAGCAGCATCTGAGCTATCACCATCTTTTTTATCAGTTAGCTTGGCTCCCGCAGGACTGGTGCTTTCACTCATGTTTGAGGCAGGAGTATCTATACTTACTACTACATCATTTTTTATTACTGTGGCTATTTTTGAATCAACACCAGCTATTGATGTGGAACTCAAAGGTATTGACTTTAGCTCATTAGGTATATTGGTTGATTTAAATGTCGATAGTTTTACCTCATTGCCTTCAGCGTTGTTTGATACGGATATGCCAGGCAAATTGGCTGACATACTTGTTGCAGGGTTGAGACGAGATTTTGGTAGGGAAGCTACAATAGTGTTTATAGTCTTTTCAGCTTCTTTATTTGCTACCGATGCACTTGGGACAACACGCAAAGATCTGATTACGGCATTTATTGTGCTTCCAGTCATTGTGTAGTTGTCGAAAGCATTGACATAATTATTCCAATCAAAATCTACCGTGCCTGTTGCAAAACTTGTGTAGGTTCCAGCGTTTGAACTTGATACTGACAGTTGACCTGTTACCACTAAGGCAACATTGTCGCTGCCAACTAGATTGGATATTACGGGTGCCGAAGTAAACAAGTCTGTACTATCGTAATCTTTTGACACAGAGATAACTATTGGTCTTGCTGTTATGGATGCTGTTTTTGTGCCGCCTATAAGTGTATAGTTGCTGTTTGAAAGTACTAGTGTATCGTTTGTAAATCCAGATGTTGTTGTATAGTTAGCATTTATGTAGTTACCTGTTCGTCCATTGACTGACCCTGTTACTGTTGGTGCATTATCTCCATTGACCATACCTGTGACCACAAACCCTGTAGAAAATAGATTTGTTCCATCATACTGTTTTGAGACGGTCATATTGAGAGCTTTTGGATTTATCACATACAAGATGGAGCTTCCTGCTAGTAAATCATAAGCACTGCTTAGCCCATTTGTATAAGCTAAATTGTAAGAGCCTGCATTTGATGTTGCGCTCAAGGCAGTGCTCCAAGTAGCTGTACCAGTTGCTGTTGCGTCGCTGATTAGATTTACGCCACTAGAGGCGTCATATATACCATAGCTGAGCGTAGGAGTGGAACCGTAAATACTTGATTGTCCATCAACAAGCCTGAGATATGCCGTGCCTAGTGTCTGAGGCGAACAACCGCCAAAGATGTCGCATATGTATGGCGTACCATTGTTTGCACCAGATGTCATATGCCAGATTTCTGTATTTGGTGTATAAAAGTCCCAAGAGCCTGGATATGTCGTACGGGTTTGCAGTTGTGCGATGGTTTTGCTTGTTACACCTGTTTCTGTATTCGCATTATTTACACCACCTGTTTGTTGTTGCCCAGTAGCATCAGATGCCCAAAACGAGTTTGTGATTGAACCAAAATTTCTTTGACCTACCAATCCACCCAATGTGGCAGCAGGAGCTAATGTGACAGCGCCTCTGGCATAGCCGTTAGATAATATACTGCTGGACATCCAACCTACGAGTCCACCTAGGTAACTTGAACTGCCAACACCTCCATCTGAAACATCGCCAGTAGCATATGCATCTGAAATGGTTGAACTACTAGCATATCCGATGAGTCCACCGACATAGCTTACACCGTTGATATTGCCTGCCGCAAAAGATTTTTTAACCGTGCCGCCATTTATATGACCAATAAGACCGCCGACATATGAAGACTGACCTGTAGTATTTCCAGTAGCGTATGATGTCCCCACGGAATTTGTCGCCTCAACATATCCGACCAAACCGCCGACATCAGCATAGCCACTAACACTTCCTGTTGCATGACTAGAGACAATTCCGATCGTAGAGCTATTCAAATGACCTACGAGACCACCTATCTTTACCGAGCTAGCATTGTCAGAATAAACTGCTCCATTTGCAAATGAATTGCTCAAGTCTGTTACGGAGTCCCCGATTAAGCCACCGAGATAGCTTTGTCCATACACCGCTCCTGTAGCATATAATCCGCTTAGCGAACCAGTCGTGCCCTCAGTAGCTCCTATCAGTCCACCTACATAGTCGCTATTTGTTCCACCGAGAACACTCCCTGTTGCATAAGAATTTGCAAGTGAAACAATAGTTTTTGCCCCATAAAGTCCGATAAGACCGCCAAGATAGCTACTAGAATTTGCTGTTGTAATCTTGCTGTTTGAGTGGATGAAAGAGAGTGAAAGAGTTGGTGAGCCAGAGAGTGCAGTATAATTGCCAAAAACTCGGCCTATTGCTCCACCAATGTATTGACCACTTCCAACAACATTATTGTTAACAGACCATATGTTTGAAATAGTAGAATCTGCATTAGCCCACACGGAAGTATAATTTACCGCACCTATAACTGCACCGCTTGTACTTCCTCCACTAATATTTGAAGCGACTACGCCAAGGTTTTTGATAGTTGCACTATTTGTTCTTGAAAATAAACCCATATAGGTACTATTGCTATTGATTGTTAGTGCCATTACGCTGTGCCCAAGTCCATCCAGTGTCCCCATAAAAGTATGAGCATTGGAGCCTCTATAAAATCCTATCGGCGTAAATCCTGTTCCATTGGTTGCAGTATTTGAAGTCCAGCCACTAGTAGCTGCCGCGTCAATGTCCATCCCAAGCACATATTGACCATTTTCCCAAGACCCATCCATAAAAGCTAGACCTTGAAGCGTATAGTTTCCAGTCGTTGTATAATCAGTCGCGCTTCCAAGACCTCTTATGACTTGATAAGTCGTCATGCCATTGTCAAAGCTTATCGTAGGTGCGGAGACGATATTTAGCTTTCCGCTTGTACCGTAGTCAAAAGTCGTACCATTTAGTGTTATGGCAGATGTAGTGCCAACATTCAACGAACTGACATTCGCACCGCTAAATGTGATGGAGCTGCCGCTGCTAGATGATATGTCGCCCACCATTACATTTTGAGGGATTTTAACATTTGCAGTACCTATTATAGCTTTTTCAAAAATCGTCGGAGCGTGACCTGCAGACCAGTTGCCTGCCGTCGTCCAGAGCCCATCTGCTGCTGTGCCTGTCCATGTGTTGTCGGTGAGAGTCGGGAAGTTAGCAGTTACATTTGTACCAGCTGTAAACTTTATAATATTACTTGACGATGCAGCTGTTGTGGCTGGTGTTGTAGCCGAATTTGTTGTGATGCTACCAGTTGCATAGATATTTGATATATTGCTTGAAAAGTTAAAACCCGAAAAGCTTCCTGTCCAAGTACCACCAGAAGTTGTTGTAACCTTGCCGGTCGAATACGAATTGGAAACAGTAAGTTTTGTCGCATCTCCTGATGTGCCAGAGTATGAAAAGAAACCACCATTGATATCGCCTGCTGCAGTGACATCACCAGTGGCAAAACAGTTTGTGATAGTCCCATTATCCGCATTCTGTATAAAACCGCCAGCATATCCGCCGGTACTTGATATTACATTTCCTGTTGAGTATGAGTTTGCAATAGACCCAGCAAAAAAGCGACCTATAAAACCACCAACCCCACCGCCTGAATACGATGTGCTAACACCGCCTGTAGAGTATGAGTTTGTGATTGCTCCATCTGCATAATAGCCTATAAAACCACCAACAGTTTGCGAAGCACTAGAGACTTTCCCCGTTGAGTAACTACTGTCTATATCTGCCAATGTAACATATCCAACAAGCCCCCCGACATATGTTCCGGTACTATTTTCCGTAACATCAACATTTGCATATGAATTTTTTAAAGTAGCTTTATTTGCATTTGTACCAAGAGAACCAATAAGACCTCCGATATTACCAGATGATGCATAATTGCCCATGACAGAGCCTTGTGCAAAAACATTGCTTATATAGCTTGAGTTATATGCATATCCAATCAGACTGCCTACGACCGCTCTTCCGCTTATACTGCTATTAGTAAGACCAATATTTAAAATTTTTGCATTAGATGTATAACCAAAAAGCCCGATATAGTCAGTTGAAGTTCTAGATATTGTCAAAGAATCTATAGTGTGACCAAGTCCATTAAATGTGCCAATAAATTTGCTAGATGATGTACCAATTGGTGCAAAACCAGCATTTGTATTCCAGCTACTTGTGCCACTTGCATCAATATCTGTACCAAGTGCAAAATATCCATTAAGGTTTGCACTTCTTGCCATACCTTGCAATGTTTGATTTGTTCCTCCGGTTGCATCACCCTCGACACCAAGCGAATTGATTACAGTATAGTTATTTCCATTTATTGTTAGAAATCCAGCACCTGACCTACCTGAAAAGTCCACTCTGCCCTTGAAATTTCCACCACTGTCAAATCCGACAAGCACCTGTTTTATCGGGTCATATGTGCCGCCAGTAGTACCAGGAGTGCTGTAGCCTGCCTTTAGGTCTAGAGCAGCAGTGCCAGTTGCCGTCATTACAGAGTTGATATCAATATTGCCTTGTGCTTGCAGAGAGAGTGTGTTTGCAAGCCATATCACAGGTGCATTGACAAATATATCCCCGTTTTCGCTACCGCTAGATGATGTGGCAATGGTGACACTACCATGATATAGAGCGTTTTGCAATGTCGCTGCTCCGATACCGCTTGTCGCTTGCTCCCCGCTTCCACTAGATATGGTAAAGTCTGTCGGATCCAACAACCAACTCTTCGCCTTGATACTTACCCCATCTTCTACCTTTAGA
>CAZNYV010000125.1:0-5790 GCA_964577355.1 uncultured Campylobacteraceae bacterium | reverse complement strand
GATTTTAATATAACGCTAAAAGAGATTGCGTCCACCAGAAGCATAGCAGTTGGGGTAAATATTTGAAGCTCTAAGCTGTTATTATCGCCAACAAATTAAGCTGCTGGCGATAATAAAAAATGAGAAATATAATTGTATTTTTACTGCTACTGCTCCAAACACTATGCGCATACGAGCTTGCGGATGTGATAAACGGCAACGACTGGTATGTTACCTGCGTGACATTCAGTCCAGATTCAAAGAGAGTGGCATCATCTGGCTGGGACAAATCAGTCAGAGTCTGGGACATAGAGAGCAAAAAAGAAATCGTTTGCTTCAGGGGTCACACAGCAAATGTCAACAATATAGCTTTTAGCCCGGATGGGACAAAAATAGCAAGTGCGAGCTTTGATGGCAATATCAAGATATGGGATGTCAAGGCTGGAGGTGGCGAGATAGCTACGCTCAAAATACACCGTGACACCGTAAACGCCGTCGCATTTAGCCCAGATGGAAAATATCTAGCCTCTGCCAGCTGGGACGACACAGTCAAGATATATGATTTGCAGAAAAAAGCCGTAGTGGCTTCACTTGAGGGATTTAGCTTTTCTGTATATTCTGTCAGCTTTTCACCAGATAGCAAAACAATTCTGGCAGGTAGCGGAGACGGCTTTGTGAAGCTGTTTAGCATGTCAAACTTCGAACAAATACTCTCCTTTAAAGCACACTCAGAGTCCGTCTTTTCCGCCAAGATAGCTACGAACAACCTGCTCGTCACTTCAGGCTGGGACAAAACCATCAAGGTCTGGGATCAAAACGGCACCATGCTAAGGGAGCTCAAAGGGCACGAAGCCAAAATATACTCCATATCGCTCAGTCCAGATGACCAGCTAATAGCCTCGGCGAGCGACGACAAAACAGTCAGAATATGGGATATGAACACAGGAGCTCAAATCGATTCGATAAAGTGCCCTTTCCCACTCTACAGCGTCGCTTTTAGCCCAGATGGCAAATATCTTGCCTTTGCTGGTGAGGACAAAACTGTCAATCTCTACACCACAAGCAAAAGCAAGAAGCCAACAATGGGCGTATCGGTCGATAATACAAAGGGTGCATTTTGATTAATACACCCTTTACTGCTTATTTTATATAATTACCAAAATCAAAATTCCCACCAATAAAGAGTGATAAATGCAAAACCACGAACAGTTTGACAAAGAATATGTCATCAGCTCATACAAACGACGATATGTCAACTTCGTCAGAGGTGCTGGCTCCAAATTGTATGACGAACACGACAAAGAGTACATAGACTTTATGTCTGGTATCGCTGTCAGCTCGCTTGGATACGGACACCCTGCCCTGCAAAAAACAATCTGCGAGACAGCCGCAAATATAATGCACTTATCCAACCTCTACTATATAGACTCACAAGCAAAACTAGCTCAAAAAATCAAGAGCTTGAGCGGTATGGATATTCGAGTGTTTTTCGGCAATAGTGGCGCTGAGGCAAACGAAGGTGCCATCAAAATGGCGCGGAAATATGGCGAAAAAGATAGTAAAAAACGATACAAAATCATCACCGTCAAAAACTCTTTCCACGGTCGTACGATAACCACGCTAAAAGCAACTGCACAAGATAAGTTCCACGCTTTCTTTGGACCTTATCCAGACGGCTTTGTCCATGCAGAGAGCCTTGACGATGCGATGAGCTTGGTAGATGACGAAACGGTCGGGATTATGTTTGAGCTAGTCCAAGGTGAAGGCGGAGTCATACCGTTTGAAGTCGCAAAAGTACGAGAAGTGGAGTCGTTTTGCCATGCAAATGATATATTGATGATTGTCGATGAAGTGCAGACTGGAGTCTTTAGGAGCGGGGAGTTCTTGGCTTCACAAGTCTATGGTATCACACCAGATATTTTCACCCTTGCAAAAGGTCTGGCTGGTGGTGTGCCGATAGGTGCTGTATGCACAACACTCAAGGATATATTCTCATACGGCGACCACGGTTCTACTTTTGGCGGAAACCTGCTCTCAACAAACGCCGCTCTCACGGTATTGAGCGAGCTAGAAAAGCTCCAAAAAAGTGGTGAACTAGCAAAAACAATCGCTCTATTCCAGTCTGGCTTGGACGAGCTTGTGGAGCAGTTTGATATTTTTGAGAAAAAACAGGGGCTCGGTCTTATGATGGGCCTCAAGATGCCAGATGACGATACGGTGGCAAAGACTGTCGATAAGGCATTTGATGGGGGTGTATTGGTCATAAAGGCAGGAAATGGCGCTTTGCGATTCTTGCCAGCACTCAATATACCAGCCCAAGATATTTCAGATGGTTTTGCGAGACTAGCCAAATCTCTATCCTAAAAACCAATTCCTAACTCTTAGTAAAAGACTTCAAAAAAACAAATAAAATTTCTCTTGACATTTATTACTAATTAGTGATAATATTCGCGTGAAAATTGAAAGGATAAAAAATGAAAACACAATTATCTTGCTTATTGGTTTTGATTGCGTCATCACTTTATGCATTTGATGATACATATGGTCTGCGAGAATACAAAGAGAACTGTAGAGCCTGTCACGGAACACCATACAAAGGCTCCACCATGTTGACAACTGGCGAATAGACTAATATGTTTGCCAATGGATATGAAAAACTCAAAAATACACATAAAAACGACCAGAAAGCAATGGGTGTCTTAAACAAAGATTCATTCGCAACAGACTCAAAAAAGCTTATTGAATTTTTGAAAAACAACTCTCAAGATAGCGGCAGAGTCAGAGGATGTAGTGGTGTTAGCTGTGGATGAGTAAATGAAAAAGCAAAAGTTATATCTCACTGATAGGCAAAGCATCCTACTAAGAGCTTTTATCGAGATGGGTAGATCATTTATGGGAATCAGAAATGCCGAGACAAAAGAGTTTGAAGCCCTTGGACTTACAGTGGGGCAATTTAGTGTACTGGAGATACTTACACATCAAGGCGAACAAAGCATTGGGGCTATCACCAAGCTAATGTTTTCCACACCAGGAAATGTCACGGTACTCATCAAAAATTTAGAGTCAAAAGGTTTGATTACCACAGAGCTTCATAAAGACGACAAAAGAACCAAGATGGCAAAAATAACAGACACTGGCAAAGGTATCATAGATTCCATGTGGCTTGAGCACACGAAGCTTTTGGAGTCTTTTTTTGTGAAGCTAGCAGATGACGAGATTGCTTTACTAGCAAAACTTCTACGAAAGATGAGAAAAGGATAATGAACATCAGATATGCCAACGAACGAGGCAAAAGTGAGCTTGGATGGCTGAGCAGCCGCTTTAGCTTTTCATTTGCCGAATATTTTGATAAAGACCATATAGGCTTTGGAGCATTGAGAGTCATAAACGATGACATCATAATGGTAAATGGTGGATTTGGTATGCACAGTCATAACAATATGGAAATAGTGACAATCATACTAGATGGAACGCTTAGACATTCGGACAGCTTAGGCTTTAGTAAAAATATAACGACTGGAGATATACAGTATATGTCGGCTGGGAGTGGTATTAGGCATTCTGAAATAAATCCATCGCAAAATCAAGACTGCAAGCTACTACAAATATGGATAAAGCCAGATAGAGCAGAATGCAGACCAACATACGAGAAAAAGCACTTTGACTCACAAGATTTCGAAAATTCGTTTTGTGCAATTGCAAGCGGTTTTGATAAACCAAATGCGATAAAAATTAGGCAGGACGCCACAATATACAGAGGTAAATTTGATAAGGGGAAAATAATAAGGCCGAATCGCCTTGGTATCAACACTGGCTGGTATCTATTTGTAATTGATGGCTGTGTATATATAGGTGAGCATAGGCTTCAAAGTAGAGATGCTGCGATGCTGGGAAGTGATGAGATACTAGAAATCAACACAGATAAAACATCTGATTTGTTGCTGTTTGAAGTAACATTAGAACAAGGGAGGTAGGGCAAAAAAAATAATTACCGACTGATTCACAACAAAATAAACAAAACAATAAAGGATAAAAAATGTTAAAAAAGATTATGCTAAGCGCGGTCGTGGCTGCTATTTCCCTATTTGCGGGAGATTATACACTAGACAATACTCACTCAAGTGTTGGTTTCAATATAAAGCATCTAATGGTTAGCAATGTTAGTGGAAAGTTCAACACATATAGTGGCGTCTTTGGCTTTGATGAAAAAGGTAACATCATAACAAAACTAGAAGGTAGTGTAGATGTGTCAAGCGTAAACACAGGAATTGACAAGCGCGATGAGCATCTAAAGAGTTCCGACTTTTTTGATGCCGCAAAATTTCCTAAGATGACTTTTGTGATGACAAAGTTTATTGGTGGCAAAAAACCAAAAGTTGAAGGCAAGCTCACTATCAAAGATACAACAAAAACAGTTCAGTTTGATGCTGACATCGGTGGAATGGCTATCGATCCTTGGGGTACAAAAAAAGTAGGTTTCTCATTATCAGGAATGATAAGCAGAAAAGATTACGGATTAAACTGGAATAAAGCACTTGAAACGGGTGGTTTCGTCGTTGGTGATGCCGTAAAAATAACTATTGATATAGAAGGCAATGCCGTTAAATAGTTTGCAATGCCGTTTAAAACGGCTTGCAAGCAAAAATTAAAAAATAAGAATGCAAAACCATAGAAGATACTTTATAAAAACAGGAGTACTTATGCTCAGTGGCATACTACTAGCAAATGAAAAAACACCACAAAAAGCGCCAGTACTATTTTGTGCTCACGGTTCACCAATGAATATACTAGCCAATAATGACTATACAAACATGCTAGAAAATCTAGCGACCATGATAAAAAAACCAAAAGCTATAATCGTTATTTCTGCCCACTGGCAACAAGATGGATTCTGCGTAACTTCATCTAATAAACTATCCACAATCTATGATTTTTACGGCTTTCCAGATAGCTTGTACGACATTCGCTACGATGCATTGGGAGCTGTCGATGTCGCAAATATGCTTCATGCTAAATTAAATGTCAAACTTGATGCGACCCGCGGAATCGATCATGGTGCATGGTCAGTGCTACGAAAAATATTTCCAAAAAAAGATGTACCTATTGTCCAGCTAAGCCTAAGCAGCAAGGCTACGCCATACGAACACTATGAATTTGGCATAAAACTTGGACATATCAGAAATGAGGATATCATGATAATTTCAAGTGGCAATTTGACACACAATCTATACCTCGCAAAGCCAGATGGAATACCACCAGAAGAATGGGCATTGGAAGCAGAACTAGACATTCTAAATAAGATTGTAAACAAAGAAGTTGATGCACTATGTACGCCCAACGACTCTATTCTAAAGTTCAAAATAGCACACCCAACGCTAGAGCACTACCTTCCGGCACTAGTGGCACTAGGAGCGTTGGGAGATGATAAGATTTCTATCACAAAAGCTAGCATGCAAAACGTCTCAATCAGCATGAGTGGCTTTGTTGGCAGTGGCATTACTGGCTAGTGTTATACTTTTACAATTCGCCAATACTAGTCACGACTTCGCCATCTTTGATGTCAAATAGCACTTTTTGTCTCAAAGTGAGCTTGCCCTCTAGTATCAGCTCCGCCAAAGTGTCTTCTATTATCTCATAAATCGCTCTTTTTAGCGGTCTTGCTCCATAATTCGGATCAAACCCTTCATTGGCGATGAACAGCTTGATTTCATTTGAAAGCTCGATTTCCACTTCTCGCTCTCTCAGTTTTGTCCTTACACCCTCAAGCATATTATCCACGATGTGCGCTATTTGTTCATAGACACGCTGGAT
>CAZNYV010000124.1:0-5850 GCA_964577355.1 uncultured Campylobacteraceae bacterium | reverse complement strand
GGGTATCAGCTTCAAAAAAGCGAAATTCCAAGGCATCATGCCAAACGAAATGAAATCAATCTATCACAACAAAGACTACGGCGTAACAGCAGTAGTAAGCAGCAAGGAGTAAGCTATGAACTGCACAGTTAGAAATACTGCGGAAGCGCAAATCGTAGACATCACGATAACAGATGCAACAGAGAGCGTAAAAGCTAGAATCCCAGAGGGTGCAACACTCAAAAACATCATCGTAAATGTGAGCGGTGTATTTGATGGTACGGCTACACTTTCAGTGGGCACGCTGTCTGCAAAGACTGCTTTTGTCAATGCTCAGTCGCTGACATCAGTGGGAACAACAGCAAAAGCTCAGTGGTATACAGGAGCCAAGACTGGTGAAGATGTATACTTCAAAGTAGGCGGTACACCGACAGGTGGTGTGGCAACTGTAGCTCTTGAGTTCTATACTAAAAACAACTATACGGCGCAATACTAGTATGCAGATACTAACCCCGAACCTACGAACGATAAGATACATAGGTGAGGATGAGCGGAAACTTTGGGAGGCTGGACTTCCCGAAGTGCCCGTGATTACTCATGGTGCGATTATTGTAGTGAGTGTACCTACTGCGGCAATACTATGCGCCAGAAAAGACTTTGAGTATCTGAGCAGTAATAAGTCTGCAATAATAGAAATCCAAGACGAGACAACTACAGTACCACCAAAGCAAGCTACGGTAGAAAAAAATATAGTCGGTAAAACATTAGAAGCTATCAAAACAGCAGTCGGGGATAAACTATAGTGAAAACGGTAGGAGACTTTATACTGACTCTTAGATTTAGACTGAGAGAGACCAAAGATACTAACTGGAGCACAGAGGGGCTGATAGATGCTATCAATATATCATTAGCGAAAATATCTCGTGACCTACTATTGTACAAGGACATATCAGTATACAATATAGAGCCAGACAAGGTATTTTATCTCCTACCAAATAACAAGATACGCACAATAGCAGTCTCAATAGACGGCAAACCTGTCACATACAAAAGCTTTGAGTGGATTGTGACGAACCCTGATAGGATAGACGCTAATGTGCTATATGCCTATGAGACACAAGACGGAATGACTTTTACGCAAAGTCCAGCAGGTCAAAAGCTCACAGTAGCCTACAATTCCAGCAGGAGAGTGGACAAGGAAACTGAGAATTTACCACTGCCTGATTTTGCAGAAGAGTCACTGATGCTGTATTGTCTGTATCTCGCATATCAGAGAGATATGGCAAAGGATACCAGCTTCAACAAGGCAGAAGCATATCTGTCACTATATAGAGATGAAGTAGCAATGACCAAAGAAGCCATCAAGAAAAACTACAACTCCAAAAATATAACTAGTAACTTTCAAAAGGTATAAATATGGCTGAATATGCACAAACACAGTTTACGATAGATTTTCTAGGGAGAGTAGAAGACATCACCGCCAAGGTCAAGAGCAACCTACTGATAACAGATACCAGAACAGCGATGCAGGAGTTTCTCAAGGACTATATGGTCACAGACGAGAAAAAAGGCGAGATATATGCCAACTTCGAAGCGACAATAGCAGCAAATATGATCAAGGCGTGTTTTGATACTGCGATGCTAATCCCTATAGCACAGTCGCAGATAGCCTCAAATGATGCAGAAACATCCCTCAAGGCTACGCAAGAAAGCCTAGTAGAAGAACAAATCAAAAATGAGAAATTCCGAGGCTACGACATCAAGGCAGGTGTGAATCTCAAGAACTGGCAGACAATAGCTGCATGGATTAGTGCCAAATATGAATCAGTCAGACGAGCGGTATTGATAGGCTCCGATAGCAATAATAACAAAATCAACAAAGCCAGAGAAGCAACAACATTTCTGCAAGCGATGGCGTCTCGTGTCGACCCAAATACAGATGATATATCCTATGTCAAAGAGAAGATAGATGGTATCACAGAAACCCTAATAACAGATGATAGCGCCGCTGAAGTAGGTAGTATGCCAACTATTATCAGTATCGTATAGCACTATGACCAAAGAACGAGTGATGAGATGGATGAGCAAGCATCCACACCAGATAACAGTCATCACGGGTGAGCTAGTAGAGGTCGCATGGAAAAAGATAAAAAGTGTCAGACACCCTAGATATACCAAGACAGCATACCTGGAGAATATGGCTCGCGAGGGCTACTATGTATGTGTGATAGGGGAGCTGGGCTACCCGATAGCTATATGGATGGCTAGAGCTGGAGAGTACGAGGGTGAGAGTGTGGCTTTTGTCGAGCTGACATGGCATGATGGCTCTTCCAAGGGTAGATATGCGCTGACATATATAGGGCTGGCATTTATGGTGGCACTTGAACCACATACCAAGATAATGTACTACTCACAGAATAACCCTTGGCGACAGAGCTACAAGGCGGGTAGTTACTATATATTTGACACCTCAAAGACGATGGAAGAGATATGGGCGGCAACGATCCAGTAAGCAAAGCAGTCGACAGCGCTGCAAACTTTGTAGGGAATGTAGTGACAGGAGTGGTACGAAATACTGGGCATATCATACACGGAGCAGTGAGCGGTAACTGGAATGAATTTCGAGACGGCGTGATAGGAAATGTACAAACAGCAGTAGCAGTTGCGGCTTGTGCGTTTGGAGGTCCGTGGGGATGTGCAGCTGCAGTCGTCATGCTAGACGCTCAGTACAATAAAGGCGAAGTGACAGGCAATATCGTCAAGACAGCTGGAGGCATAGAGCATGATGTATTTGGCACGGATAATATCAACGACAACGCAGCAGCTATACAGGCGACAATAACAGTAGCCGCATCTATATATGGTGGGATTGTCGGTGGTGCTGGATTGATGAAACTAGCAGGATTGAGTGCCGATACTATTTCCATCATCAAAAATATAGCAAACATCAAAGCAGCATATGATGGGTACGAAGCAATAGAGTCGATACAAGCGATGAAAGACTACTGGGAAGCACAACTAGCAGAATACAGCAAGCAGATACAAGAGATGCTATCGCAAGCTTCTGCTGCAAGTGAGCAATGGTTCTCCATGATGACCGATACAGATACGAGGCAGAGAGTCATGGCGGGTGGTGACTTGTACAATGGAGGTGCTGGTAGCTATTACTACATTCCTAGCAGACCGCACGAGCCAGCAAAATATCTACTCACGATGCCTTTTGGATCAGATACAGATATGGATGCAGTCATCACGGGTAGAAGCAGCAATGATATGGCTGGAGGACAGTCATATCTATACAACATAGACGGAGGAATAAAATGGGCATAAACAGCGACTACTTTGATATTTGGACAGCAGATAACGGATTGAAAAAGCTAATGGATCCTTTCAATACAACGGATACTGATATAACCAATCTAACAAAAGCAGGCTTCACCAAAGATACAAGCGGAATTATAGGAACAGATGCGGATAGCTTTGGAAGTTTCAAAGCAAATCTCAATAAAGGGTTTGATGTAGGTGCAGATGTGGCAAACAATCAAGCCAATTCTGGCTGGGATTTCAGCAAGATGTTCGATAATAGTAATAATATCGGCTCAACAGTAGGTGGCATCGGTACAGCTCTCTCAGGTGCAGCAGCAGTATACAATGCTGTCCAAGCCAAAAACTATCAAGACAAGCTGTTTAGCATGGAAAAAGATAGAGTAGACAAGGCAAACGCTAGACAAACCAAAGCCCAAGCAGACTATGACAAATCTACGGGCTGGTAAAACAGCCCTCCCCCAAAAATAACTTCGCCAGCGAAAATATTTATATAAAACTAATTACCCCCTTTTCTGTGATTTTTAGATGCCCTAAAATCCGCCTTATGAGAACAGTAACAGGAAATATCAGCGCTATATTAGGACGACCGTACGCATCCAAGGGCGTCGTGTTCCAGATGGTAGATAGGTATGGTGTACCTATTACGCTGATGGGTAGTGATTTTATATTGTCAAATATAAGCGTGACTACTTCTGTAGACGGCTGCATCAGTATAGAGCTATATGAGAGCGAGCAGGACAATGTAGATAGCTACTATCTAATCACATTTGATGATGGCGTCGCACCTCTCAAAGCATATATCCCAATAGGTGACGGTTCGATAGATCTAGGGGAGTGCCTGAATGCATGGAAGTCCAAGAAGCTAGAAGCCTACCTCAAAAGAATAGATGGTGACATCATCGTCGACGGTGCTTTTTTGCAACGAATATTGGATTCTTTTGATGATGGATTCCTCAATGATTATGACAAAGATATAAAAGACTACTGGTACAGATATGTAGACCAAAACGACCTGACAGGCAGTGTCGTAGTCATAGATGGATACGAAGCATTGGACAAAGCCCTAGGCACAACTATAGAACAGATCATAGCGGAGATGAACAAATGACATTTACAGAAATCATAGCATGGATAAAGAACACAGCATATCCGTCTATCCAAGAAGTCAAAAGCAAGCTAGACACACTAGATATAGACCAGCTAAATATAACAGTAGATGGCAAGGTAGACAAGGTAACTGGCAAGGCACTGTCCGCCAACGACTACACCACAGAGGACAAATCAAAGCTAGACTCCCTAGAAAACTACACTCACCCGACCAAACACCCTGCCAGCATCATAGATGGCAAGGGCAACGAGGGCAAGGTGTTCAAGGTAGATGGTGCTGGGGTAGGCGGTTTTGATGATGTTAGCTGGAATGAGGTGCAGGGCAAGCCTAGTACATTTACACCATCTGCTCATGAGCATGACTACTCACCATCAATACATACCCATGACAATAGGTACTATACTGAAGCAGAGATGAACAGCATCGTCGATGAGCTAATAAGCAAAATCAATGCCAAAGAGAACAAAGACAGCGGAAAATACGCACTGCTAGACAGCAATGGCAAGATAGTGGCAGGACAGCTAGGCGATATAAGCGTGCTCAATATATATGAAGCAAGCAGCGAAGCCAATATGCTCGCACTGTCTATGGTAGGCATGAGTGACCTATGTATCCGTAGCGACCTAGACACCGCCAATACTTTCATCTGCAAGCAGACTCCAGCCACAGACATCAACAACTGGGTCAGACTCAATATGACCACAGCGGTATCCAAGGTCAACGGCAAGACGGGTGTCGTCGTACTAGACAAGTACGATATAGGTCTGGGCAATGTAGATAACACAGCTGATATGGACAAGCCAGTGAGCACAGCGGTATCAACCGCCCTAGACACCAAAGCAGATAAATCAACCATCGACGCGCTAAAAGACGGCTCAACAAAAACTATCAAAAACCTAGATGATGCTATCTCAGCTATAGACGCGAGTGCCATAGCAACCGCCCTATCTACCAAAGCCGACCAATCAGTTGTAGACACTCTCAAAGGTGGCTCAACCAAGACCATCAAAGCCCTCGATGATGGATTGGCAGCTATCCTAGCAACGCTCAACAGTCCCGACATCAATCTCGATACCTTTAATGAGATTGTGACTGTTATCAAGGCAGATGAAGAGTTGCTCACAGCGCTGACAAGCGGTAAGGTCAATGTGACTGACATAGTCAATGCACTCACTAGCACCGACACTGCTAAGCCACTAAGCGCAGCGCAGGGTAAGGTACTCAAGGATGCGCTAGATTCTCTCACGACAACAGTTAACAACAATGCAGTCCCGACAGCATTTCCGACAGCAGTTCTCGCTGCCACCGCCAAAACAATTCCAGCTGATGCCGATGTGTTCGGGTATATCAACTCTGTCGGATGGGGTCTGGTCAAGTTCACATGGGCAAATTTCAAATCGCTATTCAAAACAATCGGTGGGAATAGTATTTTTGGT
>CAZNYV010000123.1:0-6220 GCA_964577355.1 uncultured Campylobacteraceae bacterium | reverse complement strand
CAGGGGTAGAGGTTGCTTGGCTAAAGCAAAACTACCCATGCGTTGAAGAGGAGATTTACGCCAAAAGCGGACAAACATTCGCTCTCTCCGCGCTCCCTAGACTACTATGGGTCAAAAATAATAGACCTGAAATATACGAAAAAACTGCAAAAATTTCCATGATAAGCGATTGGATACTCTACAAGTTGTGCGGTGAAATAGTCTCTGAACCTTCAAATGCTGGGACGGCAGGGATTTTCGACAATTACAAAAGAGTTTGGGATGGAGAAATAGCTGCGCGAGTAGGACTAAAAAACGATATTTTCCCGCCTTGTCGTGAGAGTGGCGAGATAATAGGACAGGTAAGTCAAAAAGCTTCAGGTGAGTGTGGACTGTCAGTAAGTACAAAAGTAGTCCTAGGTGGCGGCGATGTGCAGATAGGATGTGTGGGGCTTGGGCTGGTTGATGAGAGCGATTCTGCGGTGCTTGGAGGTTCTTTTTGGCAGCAAGTTGTAAATGTCAAATCACCAAAAACTCCATCCGATATGTCAGTTAGGATGAATCCGCACTGTGCAAATGGGCTTTATCAAGCCGAAGCGATTAGCTTTTTTACAGGTCTTGTGATGAGATGGTTTAGAGATGCTATGTGTGACGGTATGCCTTATGAAGAGCTAGAAAAGTTGGCAATGAGTGTGCCTGTAGGAAGTCATGGAATAGTGCCAATTTTTTCAGATGCCATGAAGTATGGTAAGTGGTATCATGCTGCCCCGTCATTTATAAATATGTCGATAGACCCTGATAAATGCAATAAGGCTAGTATGTTTAGGGCATTGGAAGAGAATGCGGCGATTGTAAGTGCGATAAATTTGGAAAATATAGAAAAATTTAGCGGTGTGAGTAGTGATAGCATAGTGTTTGCTGCTGGTGCATCAAAGGGTGTATTGTGGCCTCAAATCGTGGCGGATGCAACAAAAAAATCAATCAAAATCCCGATGATCAAAGAAGCGACATCTCTGGGGTGTGCGATGTACGCAGGCGTGGCAGTTGGTATTTTCAAAGATATAAAATCAGCCGCAAATATAGTAGTTAAGATAGAAAGAACGGTTGAGCCAAATATACAAAACGGCAAAATTTATGATGAGATGAAAGATAGATGGAGCCAAATATATGCCGAGCAGTTGAGACTCATAGATATGGGATTGACAACTTCTATGTGGAAAGCGCCTGGTATCTAAGGTGGCAATAACACCAAAAGCTGTTGCTCTCAAATATGACGAAGAGTCTGACAGAATACCGACCGTTGTCGCAAAAGGCAAAGGTGAGATAGCTCAAAAAATTATACAAAAAGCTAGTGAGTTTGGTGTGCCACTTTTTAAGAATGATGCCCTTGCAGACTCTCTGCTAAATATCAATATAGACGAGCAAATTCCGCCGCAATTATACAAAGCTGTCGTAGAGGTGTTCGTTTGGCTCTCAAAAAATGAGCAAAAATTATCAAATAATACGGTTAATAAAAACTAATCAAACGGTACAGACTAAAAATAAGACCTAAATTGTCTTATTTTTGTGTATAATAGACGCACTGCCTATATAATGGCGTAAAAATGACAGTTTTGTGACAAAATTTGTCGTATTCTTAAGGCAAATTCGAATAGAATGAACCTCATTTCTTTGAAAAGGAAAAATATGCTTCAAATCAGATGGCATTCTAGAGCAGGTCAGGGTGCAGTAACGGGCGCAAAAGCGTTATGTGATGTACTTGCGGCTGAAGGTAAATTTGTACAGGCGTTTTCAGTATATGGTGCTGAAAAAAGAGGCGCTCCAATGAACGCTTTTAACAGAGTATCAGATGAAGAAATAATCGATCACTCAAAAGAGATGTTTCCAGATTATGTTTTGGTTATTGACCCATCGCTCGTTTTTACTGGCAATATCACGAAAAATGATAAATCTACCACTAAATACATAATTACAACAGATTTGAGCAAAGAAGAGATACTAAAGCAAGCTCCATTTATGGGTGGCAAAGAGTTTTATATAATCGACTGTATAAAAATATCTCAAGAAACAATAGGTAGAGCTATTCCAAATACCCCAATGCTGGGCGCTTTAATGAAAATATCAGGACTATTTACACTTGATCAGTTTTTAGAAGGTATGAAGAAAACACTTAAAAAATTCCCACAAAAAATTATTGATGCGAATAATGCGGCTATTACTAGAGCCTTTAACGAAGTAAAATAAAGAGGAGAAATATTTATGGCAACTCCAGAACATCTACTTAGAGATTGGGATGGTTTTATCCCTGGTTCTTTGTTGTATTCTTTTGATGACGAATCAAAAAGAGCTTATGCGCAAACGAACTCACACAAATATGCTGTTGCAGATTGGAGAGTTGAAAAACCAATCTTCAATGCAGAGCATTGTATTCATTGTCAGTTTTGTTGGGTCTATTGTCCAGATACATCTATTATTTCAGTAGACAAAAAATTCTCACACATAGACTACGACCATTGTAAGGGTTGTGGTATTTGTGTAGAGGTTTGCCCTACTAATCCAAAATCACTATTGATGTTTGCTGATAGGGTGAGCGAAGATGAAGCAATAGCAGCATGGCCAGCAAAAGAGAAAAAGCAAGACAAGGAAATATAATGGAACTACAAACAAGAGAAGTTTGGGACGGTAACACTGCTGCGTCTCAAGCTATGAGACAAGTTCAGTGTGATGTTGTTGCGGCTTATCCTATTACGCCATCAACTCCAATCGTTCAGAATTATTCACAATATGCAGCTGATGGTGATATACATGGTGGCGAATTTGTACCAGTTGAATCAGAGCATGCTGCGATGAGTGCTTGTGTTGGTGCGAGCGCAGCAGGTGGAAGGGTTGCTACGGCGACAAGTTCACAAGGTTTTGCACTTATGGTAGAAGTTTTATACCAAGCGAGTGGCATGAGATTGCCGATTGTACTAAATGTTGTCAACAGAGCACTAGCTAGTCCACTGAATATTCACGGCGACCACTCTGATATGTATCTAGGTTTGGCTGCAGGATGGCTAAATGTTTGTGCGTTTGACCCACAAGAAGCATACGATATGAATCTTTGTGCTTTCAAAATTGGTGAAGACCACACTGTTAGACTTCCTGTTATGGTTCATCAAGATGGCTTTTTGACAAGTCATACTGTAGAAGTTGTCAAGCCTCTTAGCGATGAAGTTGCTTACAACTTTGTTGGTGAATTTAAAAGCCTAAAACCTATGCTTGACTTTGCAAACCCTATTACTTATGGTGCGCAAACAGAAGAAGAGTGGCACTTTGAGCATAAAGCAAACCAAAATGCTGCAATTATGCACTCAACTACAGTTATTCAAAGAACATTTGATGAGTTTGAAAAGTTAACAGGCAGAAAATACAAATTTGTAGAAACATATATGACAGAAGATGCTGACGAAATAATCGTTGCAATCGGTAGTGTTGTAGGTACAATAAAAGTTACGATTGACAAACTGAGAAAAGAAGGCAAAAAAGTAGGACTTGTGGCTGTTAGGGTTCTAAGACCTTTCCCAAAAGAAGAAGTTGCCGAAGTACTTAAAAATGCAAAAGCAGTTGCAGTGCTAGACAGATGCGCTCCAATGGGAACCACAGGCTATCTTTTCAATGATGTGGTAGTTGTGATGCAAGACAAAGGTATTAATATTCCTGCGCTTGATTATATTTACGGACTTGGCGGTAGAGATACCACAATTGCACATATAGAAAGTGTATTTGGAGAGTTGGCTGAGTGTAGTAAAGCTGGCAAAAGAGTGAAGCCTCTGATTCAGATGATAAATCTGAGAGGCAAAGAACTTTCGTTTTTTTAGAAGTTGAAGGATAGAAAATGAGTGAAATGAAAGAGATAAAGAATCTTAAAGAGTTTTCAACTTCTGTAGAGAAGTTTGAGGGTGGTCACAGACTTTGCCCTGGCTGTTCGCATTCTATTATCATTAGACAGATGATGAACGCGAGTGATTACAATCTAGTGGTTGCATACGTTACTGGATGTGTTGAGGTTTGTACTTCAATTTATCCATTTACAAGCTGGAATGTTAGTACGGTACATATTGGATTTGAAAATGCAGCTACTGCAGCTAGTGGTGCTGAGACTATGTATAAAGTGCTTCAAAGAAAAGGCAAGCTTCCGTGCAACAATGGCAAAGAGACAAAATTCATTGCTTTTGGTGGAGATGGTGCTACTTATGATATCGGTCTTCAATGGATTAGTGGTGCGATGGAAAGAGGTCATGAGATGCTTTATGTATGTCTTGACAATGAAGGCTATATGAATACTGGTGGGCAAAGAAGCTCTTCAACACCAATAGGGGGTGCGACTACAACTTCTCCTGCTGGACGAGCTAGTTATGGCGAAAAAATGAAGAAAAAAGACATCATAGGCGTAATGGCTGCTAGTGGTGCTGAGTATGTTGCTCAAGTCTCTCCGACACAATGGAAAGACCTTGTGAGAAAAACTCAAAAAGCTTTAGCTACAAAAGGTCCTACATTTATAAATGCAGTTAGCCCGTGTCCTACTGAGTGGAAATTTGAAGCAAAAGATGCGATGATGATAAACGAACTAGCTGTTGAGAGCTGTGTTTTCCCACTGTATGAGCTAGAAAACAACCAAAAATTGACTGTTACATACAAGCCAAAAAACAAAATCCCAGTGAAAGATTATATGGCACCGCAAGGTAGATTTAAACATCTATTCAAGCCAGAAAATCTACATATTATCGACCAAGTTCAAAGAGAAATTGACGCTAGATGGGAATATCTACTAAGACGCGAGGAAGCAGGCGTATAACTGCTTTCATACTAAGTCGCTCACTTCGGCGGCTTAGACTATTTTTATCTCCAACTGTAACTCTACTCCAAATGTTTTCAAGACCTTTTCTACCGCATCATCGATTAGTCTCATTGCATCATCGTATGTGCCGCCACCTAGATTGACTAGAAAGTTTGCGTGTTTTTCACTAAAACTCATCCCACCGACAAGACAACCTTTTAGCCCTACCTCTTGGATAAGTCGTCCTGCAAAATCACCCTTTGGGTTTTTGAACGCTGAGCCAGCGGAAGGCTCTTTTGGTTGATTGGCTCGTAGGTTTTTGAGGTTTTCTATTAGCTCTGCATTGTATCCATCCTTCTTCTCAAAAACCGCTTCTAGTGCGATTGAAGGCAGATGAGCTTTCCTGTATTCATACTCTATCTCGTCTTTGTTTTTGTATCCATCGGCAAACTTGATAGCTTTGAGTGAGCCAAACAGTTCGTACTCTTTGACCCCAGCATTCATCGCGCACATTCCGCCAAGTGTGCCTGGGATGTGTGTGAGAAACTCAAATCCAGCAAGATTATGTTTTTTGGCATAGCTCATCACTCTCCCACCCATTGTTGCTGCACCGATATAGATATTTTGGGAGTCTTCTCGTATGTAGTCGTAGTTGCTTGATAGCATTAGGATTTTTTGCGGTTTTGGAGAGACTATTAGATTGTATGCCCCACCGACTACGAAGCCTTCTTGAGCGCTTTCCTCGTCATTTTCTATGACGATTATCTGAGATGGCTGACCTATTTTTATCGAAGAGTATTGTGAGAAATCGATAGTTTTTGTGGTCATCTAAAACGCAAAGGTAGGAATCATCTTGATTAGCCGTACGGTGAAATCTATGAGCATATTCATCATCCAAGGCATCGTAAATATCATAACCGCTGCGGTTAGTAGGATTTTTGGCAGAAAGCTCAGTGTTGCTTCGTTTATCTGTGTTGTGGCTTGAAATATGGATATTGCTAGCCCTGCAGCAAGACCAGCCAAGAGCATAGGCAGTGAGACTATAAGTGTGATCCTAACAGTCTCAACGGCCAGTCCAAGTAGTTTATCTTCCACTTATATTCCTACGCAAAGTACCATAAAAACAGCACTCCGATTATTATTCTATAAACTCCAAAGGGTACAAAACTAACCCTTGAGACCAATTTCAAAAATGTTTTGACAGCAAAGATAGCCACTAAAAAAGCTACGCCAAAACCAACAACAAGAGAGCTTACATCATCTACGACCATTTTGTCGTGATTTTTGAAAATATCATAAGCGGTTGCGACTAGCATGGTTGGAAGAGCTAGCAGGAATGAAAATTCAACTGCCAGCTTTCTATTTAGTCCAGAGAGTAGTCCGCCTATGATAGTGGCTCCAGACCTGCTTGTTCCTGGAACC
>CAZNYV010000122.1:0-6256 GCA_964577355.1 uncultured Campylobacteraceae bacterium | reverse complement strand
GAAAGATGAAATTGAGTCAGAATTTAAGACTTTAACAAAAATAGGAAATAACTAGAGAATAACGCATCATGAACATGATAAAATAGATATAGAAAATGAAAAACATCTAGAGTATCTTTTTTTCAGAATGCTTACTCTTGTGCAATTGTGCTTATCGGCAATTAGCAATAATGTAAAAAATAAAGAGTTTGATATATCGGATATTCTGTAGAACTATCTATCCCTTTCAAACGCACTCATAAAATCTTCTTTTGTTTTTTCTATGCCTCTATCCACAAAATGCTGGATAGTGGCGGTCAGAGTATTCTTACCAAGAATGCCCTGCATTCTTTTTAGCTCTTCATACTCTTTTTCAGTATAAGAGAGCAGTACCTTTTTAGTCCTTTGCTCTTCTTTATCAAGCTTTGGTCTACCACCTTTGTCGAACTTATCGAATCTATCATCACCCATAGGACTTATCCTTATATAAATTAGTAGATTATAAGACAATAAGGTTTAAGCAGATATAAAAATATTTACACTAATTTAATTAGTAATAAATAATTTATCTAAGTAAATACTAAGTATTTAATATTTATAATTATCCAAATCTAAATTTGGAGGTTTGTTATGAGTGCTGATGAAAAAGTCATTATTGAGCTTTTGCACAATAAACATAGGAAAATATTGCTTAGTAAAAAAGAGGCGTCCGCAGAAGTAAATCGTTCCTGCTCTTCACTAGATAGAGATAGGAAAGCTTGTGTTGGTATGCAATACATAAAACAAGCAGATGGAAACATCTACTATCCAATAAGCGAGATAGCAAGCTTCATTATGAGGTCTATGACCAAAACCCTATAAAATATTTTATTTTTTAATGAGGTTTAACTATGAGTCACAATACAAAAGATAAACAAGAGTATCAAAAGCTATACAAAGAGCTTCACTACTCAAAAACAAGAAAAATAGTTACTTTCCCACTTTTAAATGATGATTTTAGCCTACTTGAAAAAGCCTCCGGTAGACTTCATCAATCAAACAATGCGTTTGCGAAAAATATCACTCTTAACTTTTTGTACTCGTACAACGAGCCGTTTATCACAGATGAACAAAAAGTTGTTATCAGAGAGTATATCCGCATCTCAAGAGGCATAGCAAACAATATCAATCAACTAGCATATAGAAGTAATATTGGTGAATATGTTGATATAAATGTACTTTTTGCCGAGCTAAAACGCTTGGAAGATAGCTTTAGCAATTTTATATCCAATGGCAAGGCTTATGATTGTTAAGAGTATGGCAAGGCACAACAAGAGTTTTGAAGCCTTGTATGATTATTTCACAAAAGAAAAAGATGCAAAAGTATTTGCATTCAACTTATACTCCAATCCAAATGACAAGCAAAGAGTCGTAAATGAGTTCCTGCAAAACGCTAGATTTATCAAAAACGCTAGAGGTAAAAACTATCTATTCCATGAAATAATTTCACTCAAACATTCCAAATTAGAGCGTTCACGCTTAGAGCAGATACTACTAGAAATCACAAAAACATATATTGATAAAAGAGCAAAAGATCATCTAGTTTTTTCTGCAATCCATAGTGAAAAAGAGCATCTACATATACACCTGATGATAAGTGCAAACGCCATAGGAGAGAAAAAGCGTAAACGCTTGAGCAAAAAGGCTTTTGCTGATATTCAAAAAGAACTGGAGTCTTTTCAAAATACAAATTTTCCCGAGCTTTACTCAAAGCATTATGATAAATCATACTCAAAAGAGCATATCCACAAAAGCCGTGACGAACAAGAGATAAATTCAAAGCGTCACACCAAGACCAATAAAGACAAAATCAGAGAAGTGTTGCTTGAGATATTTGCAAAATCCACTTCAAAACAGCATCTATTTGAGCTTTTGGAAGCAAATGGATTTAGTCTATATGTGAGAGGTAAAAATACCGGAGTGGAGTTTAAAGGCAAAAAATATCGTTTTGCTACTTTGGATGTTCAAAGTCAATATGAAGCAAGGATACTCGAGTTTGAAAATGACAAGTTTAGCTTTAGAGAAAAAAGTAAAAATGGTTTTGAAAATGAGGCAGAGTTTGAACGCTGAAAAGATAGCTTGCGTATCAAGAACAACAGGCGCATCAATAGAATTTTCAAAAGGAGATAAAAATGCAAAATATGAATACATCTAACAGCAAAAAGAATGATGCAGAGTGGCTAAAGCAAAGACAGATGACAAATGCTCAGCAAAAGCCATCTAATAAATCTAAAATCAAAAACTCTTCAGATAGAAATAAAGTCTTGCAAGATTTTAGAGAAGATGTGCAAATGGAAGTGCTTGATATTTTATACTTCACAGAGTTTGGATTGTATTTATAGCACTTGATATAAACTCATTATGATAATTATGCAAAAATGCACTATTGCATAATTATGTTTGGAGATAGTTTATGTCAAATGAAAAAGACAAAGAATGGCTAAATGAGCGAACTTCATCATCTGTATCACAAAGCGAAAAACAAGATATTCTTGATATGTTATTTGACCTAGATAAGGGCAGACGATGAACTCCATAGCCTCACTTTTAGCCATCGTATTTTTTATTTACCTAATGTACATTGTTATGAAAAATATATTTCGTACTATATTTGGCGGTTTTTCATCCGCAGTTGATAATGCAAGTAGCGCAACAGCAACACCTTTGAAATTTGCTCGGCGGATACTCACAAACAAGTTTGCAGAAGACGGCTTTATGAATAAGTTTGAAGCGAGCAGTTTTCTAAATCAAGCCCATAAAGGCTTAGTGATTGATGGAGACTCCAAAAGACTTGATGAAAAACTGAGCTTTAACCATATGGCTTTATTTGCTAGAAGTGGAGCCGGAAAAACCACAAGCTACATTATTCCCAATATTTTCCGTTTAGCGAGCTCAAAGGCTTCTTTGGTAGTTACAGACCTGAGCGGTGAGTTATTTCAAAAAACAAGCGGTTTTATGCAAAGTAGAGGCTATAGGGTCTATATACTAGACCCAGAAAATCTAAATGAGTCCATTAGATACAATCCAATGTATTATTCAACAGACTCTATAGCTATTGATGAAATGGCAGAGATTCTAATTAAAAGCTCCAATCCAAATACAAGTGGCGAAGATAAGGTGTGGCTTGATGGCGCAAAATCTCTTATAAGTATACTTGCTAAGGTTCTCATAAATACCAAAGATTACCGCTATATAAACCTAGCAAATATAAGACATCTAATCAATAACTTTGGAAGCTCTGACAAAATAGGTGCAAATCTTGATTATTTCATATACAAGTACGCCGACCCTAAAACATTCAACGAATGGAAAGGATTTGTATCCGGCAACCCCAAAACGGTTCTTAGCTATATCTCAACCGCAAATATTGCACTATCTCCAATAGGAATCAACGACAAACTTGAAATGCTAACAGCCAGTAATACATTTGATTTTAATAGCCTAAGGCAGGAAAAGTCTATCATCTACATACGAATACCAGCTCAAAAACAAAACCAATACGCTTTTTTGCTAAATATTTTCTACTCACAGCTTTTTAACAAGATGATGGAGAAGTTGCCGACAAGTAGCGACTTGCCAATTTATTGTCTGCTTGATGAATTTGGGAATATGAATATTCCAAACTTCTCTACCACAATAACAACCATCAGAAAATACAAAGTATCTGTATCCATCGTCTTACAAAACGAATCGCAGATATTTAGCAAATATGGAGAATATGAGGCAAACACGATACTAAACGGCGGTATAAGTGGAAGAATATTTTTTAGTGGCGCAGATGACAAGATGCTTGAAAAACTAGAAAAATTAC
Organism: uncultured Campylobacteraceae bacterium; assembly: GCA_964577355.1. Taxonomy (GTDB): domain Bacteria; phylum Campylobacterota; class Campylobacteria; order Campylobacterales; family UBA6016; genus CAZNYV01. The sequence goes on along the minus strand of CAZNYV010000122.1, from coordinate 2,427 downwards.
TTGGCACAAAATCATATGAAGAGGAAATTGACGGCAGGACTCACAAGAGGGAGATACCTGTTATGAGCATAAGAGAGCTTCGTACAATGGCAGATAACGAGATACTTTTTATCTATGCCAACAAGCGAGCTTTGAAGCTAAAAACCACTCCATATTATGAACACGGCAATTTCAAAAGCTACGCCAAAATCCCAAAAGTCACTCCAAAGCAAAATAGTACGCAAGATATAGTCGAATATGTGGATTATCATATTGACACTAGCTCAGACTAAAACAAGGAAATAGCAGTGCTTGAAGCGTTTCAGATTCTTACAAATGAACTTCCACTAGTCACATCAAATATCAGTGCGCTAATAGTTGTGGCTGTAGTATTTGCGATAAGTTACAAGCTATCAAGCCTTTTTGAAAACGGCGTATTTAGATATTTGATAATAGTGCTAGCCTTCGTTATATTATCCAATCCGATACATCCGCAGTATCACTCCGTATTTTTCAACGCTTACAACTGGATTGCACTTGGAGGCTTGGCACCGCATCTTAGATTTTTGATTGAAGACATCGAAGAAAAGTACTATCAGCTCAAGTACGCAACGATTAATGCCTACTATTTTTGGCTAACGATTTATTTCAAAGTCCTAAAAATACTCAAATATATTATTTGGCTACTTATCACCATATTTTATCTCCTTGCTTGGATTCTCTTTGGCATTATAAATTTTGCAGAACTTACTAGACTTGTTGCCTTGGCTATTTGGGAGAAAATAGCTAGCAAGGAAAATGCGAAGTTTAAAGATGAGCTTTACTCATATTGGAGTTGGTTCAAGCAAAATCACGAAGAGCAAAAACAAAGAAGATACTGGAACGAAAATAGCGAATGGTATGAGGGTAGAAAGTTTTATTTTAGGGATGCGGAGCCACAAAAGCAAAATCATAAACAAGAATCAAATAAGCAAGAAAATAAACAACAAGACTATGAAAAAGCTTATGATAAATACAAACAGAAGCACGGCTACACAGGGCAGGAAGAGTCAAAAAGTTACCAAAAAAGTTACCAAAATAATCAAAGCAATAAACAGCAACAAAGCCATGGCTCTGAATATGATAGATTCTTTAGCGGTGATTACTATGCCATACTAGGAGTCGGTAAAGATGCCTCTATGAAAGAAATAACAGAAGCATGGAGGAGTTTATTGAAAATATATCATCCAGACTTGCATCCTGAAGATGTGCAAACATATACAAAAATAGCGCAAAAGCTAAATGAAGCCCATGCTTATTTTAAGAAGCATAAAGGCTCTAAATAAAAGTTACTAAACAAAGTCAGGTTGCTAATAGGTTACTAAAGTGATTTTTTGCGAAGCTTAAAGTGATTTTTGAAAATGGCTTGGAGTCCGATTGTATAAGGCTTGAAGGGTGGTGGGTTCTGTAGGACTCGAACCTACGACCAACCGGTTATGAGCCGGTTGCTCTAACCAACTGAGCTAAGAACCCTTCTTTTTGTCTAGTTTTGGGAGTGAAATTTCATTCTTCCTCGAAAAAGAGACGGTATTATACAGAAAATTGAATCGAAAAGCAAGTAAATTTTCCAAAGTACCCAATAAAATCATAAATGTGATGAAGCTAGTACCACCATAACTAAACATTGGCAAAGGGATACCAACAACAGGTGCGAGCCCAATAGTCATGGCTATATTAATGGAAGAGTAGATGAAAAAAAGGATAGCTACACCAGTCGAAAAAACAATACCAAAATTGTCATTTTTCAGCCTAGTACGCAGGAAAAATATATGTAAAATAAGCAGCGAGTAGAGTAAAATCAAAAAAAATGCGCCAAAAAAACAAATCTTTCACAGTAATAACCAATAATAAAATCAGAAGTAGCAATTGGCAAAAATTTTAATTGAACCTGGGTTGCCTCATCTTTTGACTTGCCTATTACTCCGCCTGAACCAATAGCGATAACGGATTGCTGGACATGATAGCTTGGCTTATCACCAACAAAATCCTTTATCCTTTGCTTCTGATAGTCTTTGAGACTACCATATAAAAATGTTGAGCTGAGCACTATAATCATCGCTAGTGACGCCCAAATCTTCCATCTCACGCCAACAGTAAAAAGTATCCCAAAACCAAGCAGAGCAACTACCATCGCACTACCCAAATCTGGTTCCAGCGCTATCAAGATAAATGGTAACAGTATATATCCAGAGATCTTCACAAACTGTTTCAAGTTGTAGCCTTCTGGTGCTGGCGGGTCTTTTTGTATTAGAAGTGCCAGCATTGCGAGCAAAGCAGGTTTAATCAGCTCGGAGGGTTGTATCGTCATACCAAGTAGAGGAATCTCCAGCCATCTTTTGGCACCCAGTATCGAAATACCAAAAAATTTCACAGATACCAGCAAGATAATATACATCCAGTAGAGTATCG
>CAZNYV010000121.1:0-6280 GCA_964577355.1 uncultured Campylobacteraceae bacterium | reverse complement strand
CGCTATGCTAGATTATCTCCGAAGTCTTGATGTCGTTAGTAGGGGCGATAGAAAGCTGATAAAAGAAGTAGACGCACTTATCGGTAAATATTTCGGTGAGCACAATGAAGAGCCAGATGATGAACATATAGCAAATGAATTGCATATAGATATTTCAAAAGTCAGAGAGGCTAGGAGCTCTATAGGTGTCTGTTCGGTATTGCCAATCTCTGAGCAGTTGCAGCTCTTTGGTGCAGAAGATACGGTCGGGATGCTCGAGAGTGCTGAAATCTTGGCTAAAGTGAAAGGTGTTTTGGCGAAGCTTCCAGAGAGAGAGCAGATGGTTATACAGATGTATTATTTTGAAGAGCTCAAGCTAGAAGAGATAAGTGAAGTGCTTAGTATTACGACATCAAGAATATCACAGATACACAAACATGTTATCGGCAAAATAAGACAATCTATGTCAGGTCTATAATATGGCAGATATTCTATCTCAAGAAGAAATTGACGCCCTCCTCGAGGTAGTCGATGATGATGTTGAGGCAGAAGAGGCACCGACCGCATCCCAGAAGGATCAGGGTGACCAGAAACATGTTACTCTTTATGACTTCAGACGACCAAATCGTGTTTCAAAAGAGCAGTTAAGGGCTTTTAGAACGATACACGACAAGATGGCTAGAGCTATGGCATCGCAAATTTCATCAGTCATGCGGTCTATTGTAGAGATTCAGCTTCACTCTATAGACCAGATGACTTATGGCGAATTTTTGATGAGCTTACCGTCCCCTACGAGTTTCAATGTTTTCTCTATGAAGCCACTGGAAGGCAATGGCGTACTTGAGATAAATCCTTCAATCGCATTTCCAATGATAGATAGGCTACTCGGCGGAAATGGTGAAGGGTACGATGCAAATAGAGAGTTCACTGACATAGAGCTCAATCTTCTCGATACCATGCTCAAGGTAATCATGCAAAATCTTAGGGAGTCTTGGACAAATATAGCCGACCTCTATCCTGTGGTTGAAGCAAAAGAGTCGAGCCCTAGTGTTGTTCAGATCGTTGCTTCAAATGAGATTATTATCATGGTTGTTATGGAGATTATTATTGGTCACACAAGTGGCATGATGAATATTTGCTACCCTGTTATCTCGCTTGAGCCACTTCTCCCTAGGCTGGCTAGTCGTGACTTGATGCTAACAGAGACAAATGCTAGAAAGAGTAGAAACAAAGAGCTAAACGCGCTCCTTGGTGGGTCAAAAGTAGAAATGGATGCAATACTTGGTTCTACTGAGCTTGATTTGAAAACTGTATTGGATATTGATGCTGGTTGGATTATAAGACTTGACCAGCCAGCGAATGATATGATTACGCTTGATGTGAATGGTAAAGAGAAATTCAAAGCCAAAATAGGTCTTAAAAGATATAGAAAAACTGTTAAGATTCTCGAAATCATTAGAACAGAACACGACGAAGTGAAAGATATGCTAGAGAGACTAGAAAACAACAGAGCGTCAAAACTAGCACAGTTTAAAAGAGAGGCTGATATAGATGAATAATTTTATAGAACTACTCCAAAAAGAGATAGTATCTACTATTGATGGATTGATGGGCAAGGCCCCAGAGGTGACACTAAAAAGCAAAGAAGCACTGAGTGGCTCTTCAAATGTAGCTTCACCAATGGTTGTTGCAAAAGTAGCTATTACTGGTGATTCAGGCTCCAAAATGCTTGTTATGATGCCACCGCTATTGTCCACAGCGCTGTCTGATATGATGATAGGTATGGAAGTTAGCGACAGAGATGAGGTTGGTGACGATGACCTTGATGCTGTCAAAGAGATTGTTTCAAATGTTTTAGGGGCATTTTCATCGTCCATTACTTCTCAAAAAACGCTGCCAAAGCTCAATTTCAATGTGCAAGAGATTGTATTTGTAAGAGATGGTGAGCCGTTGGAGGTTTCGGAGTTCTCTACGCTTTTGATTTATAGCTTCACGCTTGATGAAATCAAAAACACCATCATGTTTGCGCTCGACTCTGCACTGACGGCAAGACTTGAAGGCAAGCTTATATCTGCAGAGCCGACCCAGGAAGCTAGACAGCCTAGTAGCGAAAAAAGTCTGAGCCATGAAGAGATGAAAAATATTGGGCTATTGCTTGATGTTAAGCTTCCTGTGAAGGTTAGGATTGGTCATAAAAGAATGCTTCTGAGGGATATTATCAATATGGATATAGGTTCGGTAATAGAACTTGCACAGCTGGCAAATGAACCACTAGATATTTTGGTTGATAACAAAAAAATCGCAGAGGGTGAAGTCGTCATAGTTGATGGAAATTTTGGTGTGCAAATAACAACGATTGGCAGCAGAAAAGAGAGACTAGAGACACTAAAGGGCTAATCAGCTTTTGGCTACAATTACCGTCCAAATAGCTCTTGTGTAGCCACGCAAGTGCGAGAAATAAATTAAATGACGGTACTCATGATAGATTTTGATAAATTCTCCAAATTTTCCAAAGCAGGTCCAAGATATACCAGCTATCCAACAGCTGTTGAGTTTCATGAAGGCTTTGGTGAGGCTCAGTTTCTCACTTATATCTCAGATTCTAATAAAACAACTCGCCCGATTTCTCTATATTTTCACTTACCTTTTTGTCGTTCGGCGTGTTATTTTTGCGGTTGCAATGTCCTTTATACGAGCAAGGATGAGAAAAAAGACAGGTATATAGACTATCTCGAAAGAGAGCTTGAGATTTTATCAAAGTCGCTTGATTGCAATAGACCTATCGCGCAGCTGCATTTTGGCGGTGGAACTCCTACATTTTTTGACGCTCCTCAGCTTGCACGCGTGATTGGACTTATCAAAAAGAGGTTTCCAAATTTTGAGGCAAGTGCTGAGATTTCATGTGAGATTGACCCTAGATTTCTCAACGAAGAGCAGATGAAGGTGATGCATGAGGGTGGGTTCAATCGTATCAGCTTTGGTGTGCAGGATTTTGATGAAAAAGTCCAAGCGGCGGTGCATAGATTGCAAAGTTTTGATGAGACCAAAGCCGCAGTTGAACTAGCTAGAAAATATGGTGTAAACAGTATAAATATTGACTTGATTTACGGTCTGCCATTTCAGAGTTTGGCGACTTTTAAAACCACGCTTGAGAAAACAATATCACTCAATCCAGATAGATTTGCTGTATTCAACTATGCGCATGTGCCTTGGATGAAAAAAACAATGCGAAAACTAGACGAGACGACACTACCACAACCGAGTGAAAAGCTCAAGATTATGAAATACACGATGGATTATATGAGAGAGCAGGGATATAAAAGCGTCGGTATGGACCACTTTGCCAAACCAACAGACGAGCTTTTCAAAGCTATCGAGACGGGTGAGCTTCATAGGAATTTCCAAGGCTACACGACAAAGGGCGGTTCAGATTTGGTGGGTGTTGGTGTAACTAGTATTTCTGAGCTTGAGGGGTGTTATTCTCAAAACTTCAAAGATCTTGAGAGCTATGAAGCTGCTATTGATGCTGGTAAATTGCCAGTGCATCGTGGTGTCGAATTGGTCGGTGAAGACAGGCTGAGGAAGTTCGTTATTATGGAGCTGATGAGCAATTTTAGCCTCGATATTCCTAGAGTGGAGCGTACCTTTGGCATTGACTTCAAGGCTCACTTTGCTGGTTCGTTGGAGCTTTTGAGAGAGTATGTTGATGCAGAAATATTGACTATAACGGACAATAAAATACAAGCAAACGCAACTGGTGAGCTGTTGATACGAAATATTGCGATGGTGTTTGACGGATATTTTGACCATAGCTCAGACAATAAAAATAAGTTCTCAAAAACAATATGAGCCTAATAGACCTAAACTACACCGCTGAAGAGTGTGTCAAATGTGGAAAGTGCATTCCTGTTTGTACTATTCACTCAATATCTGCTGACGAAACGACAAGCCCTCGTGGTTTTCTAGATCTTCTTGGCGCATACAAACGAGGTGATTTGGCGCTTGACCAAAATACCAAGAGGATTTTTGAGTCTTGCTTTTTGTGTACAAACTGTGTTGATGTCTGCCCAACAAGAATTCCAACTGATACGGCTATAGAGGAGATACGCGTCGAGATTGCCAAGGAGTTTGGTATCACTTGGTACAAGAGAGCCTTCTTTTGGCTATTGAAACATAGGGTTTTGATGGACATAATGGCGAAACTTGGCTATACATTCAAGACATGTATTTTCAAGGATATAGACGCTAAAAGCTCGATGTTGCCTAGATTTTGGCTACCTGTTGTCAAAAGTGGCAGGCTTCTGCCTAGCGTAGCAAAAGCTAGTTTTCTAAACTCATTTCCAGAGCAGATTCCAGCCAAAAACAGAAAACAAAAAGTAGCTATTTTTATAGGTTGCATGGCGAATTACTCGTATACAAATGTTGGTTCTGCTTTGGTGGAGATATTAAAAGCGCTTGATATTGAGATTATGATTCCAAAAAAGCAGCTCTGTTGTGGTGCGCCTGCTTATTTTACTGGTGATATAGAAACTGTCAAGACACTTATCAAGCGAAATATAGAGTATTTCGAGGGATTCATCGACGAGCTAGACGCAATCATCATCCCAGAAGCTACTTGTTCGTCTATGATAAAAATCGACTGGGAACATGCGCTAAAAGGTGAGGATGACTGGATTGTACGAAGTCGCAAGATTACAGCAAAGAGCTTCATAGCTACAGAGTGGCTGGAGAAAAACACTACTCTCAAAGAGCTTTTGGCTCAAAAATCAAAGAAACAGCCTCAAACTATCACATATCACGACCCGTGCCACTCTCGCAAGACTCAAGGTGTGTGGAAAGAGCCTAGGGCTTTGTTGAGTCAGAATTACAAAATTATCGAGATGGAAAATCCAAATCGTTGTTGTGGATTTGGTGGTGTCACTATTCAGACTGAGAGGTTTGAGCTCTCACAAATGGCAGGCGCCCCCAAAGCGGCGATGATACGAGATACGAATGCGGATATTGTAAGTGCTGAGTGCTCGGCATGCAGGATGCAGTTGTCAAATGCTATGTATGAAAATAGCGTAGAGACGGTGTTCAAAAATCCACTTGAATTAATCGCAGAGGCTCTAAAAAATTAAAGCCTCTGAGTAAACGGTTAAAACTCTACGAGTCCAAAATCTCTTAAGAGTTTCTCGTCAAACTCCAAGACACCTTTTGCTTTGAGCGCTTCCAAAATAGCTCTATCGCATAGTGTGTCTAGTGGCCACTCTTTTTTGTGCCCATCTCTCTCGTCTTTTGCTGTTGCATCTACTATGACAAACTCACCATCCACATAAATATCGCGGTTCGCATCTATATTGTTGGCTACACGCCAAAGTAACATATATCCATTCGTGATGTCGTTGTTTACACTGTCTACAATGACGACTATTTTTGCATTTTCATAGAGTGATTTTAGTGGTTTGATATACTCTGTGACGCTTTTATTTTTGTTGATAGCTATTGCACAAATAGGGTTTGGTGTGTCTGTGTGGTGTTGGAAAACTTGCACAGCTTCAGGTATGAGCAGAGCTGTTTTTTTGTACAGAGTTTCATTGTCGAGAAGCTGGATAGTTCTTGATTTGATGACACCTTTTGTCATATCAAGACCAAGCTTACCACCCTCAGCGTATCCCTCAGACGAGTGGTCTAGTGCATCAAGCACACCAAAGCTCTTGAAAATATCACTGTAGTCTACTCTATCCAAGCAGTATTGGATAAGCTTGTCATAGTCTCGCAAATCAGGCGCATCTACGCCTACAAACACGGCATGCTTCACAAAGCTCATCTGTCCAACACCCCAAAGTGCGTGCATTGTTTGTTTGGCGTGAGATGGGTAGAGTGTGCGGAGTTTTGCGATTATTAGATTGTGAAACACTCCATTTTCTGGCATCGCATAGTCTACGAGGTCTGGGCAAGTTGTTTTGATGAGTGGCAAGAAAATCCTCTCGGTTGCATATCCCATATATTTGTCTTCAATAGGCGGCTTGCCTACGACGGTGGCATAGAATACTGGCTCTTTTTTGTGGGTGATGCACTCGATATTTAGCACAGGATATGGTTCGCGAGGTGTGTAATAGCCAGTGTGGTCACCAAATGGTCCCTCTATCATAACCTCGCTAGGGTCTACCCAGCCTTCGATGACATAATCTACATCATAGGGCACATAGAGGTTGTTTGTGAGACATTTGGCTAGTTTTGCAGATTTGCCTCGTACAAATCCATATAGCATCATCTCAAACATCCCGATAGGTAGCGGAGCGGTCGCGCACCAAGTGTA
>CAZNYV010000120.1:207-6307 GCA_964577355.1 uncultured Campylobacteraceae bacterium | reverse complement strand
CTAGGTCTACAAGAGCCGACGAAGAGGATGCTGGTCCAAAAACATCATTTGCAGAAAATATTGTCAATCAACTCATATCAGACTACAAAGTGCTATTCACAGTCGGTGTTATCATGCTTATGTTTGCGTCGATTCCTGGTCTACCTACTTTCTCTCTTGCTTTTGTAGGACTTTGTTTTATGGCTCTCGGTTGGTCGATGATAAAAGAGAAAGACAGCTCATTTTTCAGCTTTCTTGATAAGTTCACCAAAAAACCAGAAGTCATTAGGGCAGAAGAGGCAGAAAAAGAAGCTGTTGCAGGACAACAAGCCAAAGCTGCTAGAAAGCCTCAAAAAAGCCCAGAAGAGGTCAGAAAAGAGGAGGAGGAAGCGCTTGCAGATATACTCAAAGTAGAGATGCTAGAGCTCAATGTAGGCTATGGTCTTATCAAGCTCGCCGATAGTTCGCAAGGCGGGGATTTGCTAGAGAGAATCCGAGGAATGAGACGAAAAATCGCTCAAGATTTCGGTTTCTTGATGCCACAGGTGAGAATCAGGGACAATATCCACTTGCCTGTCAACACATATGAAATACTACTAAAAGGTATATCTATCGGCTCTGGTGAAGTCTATCCAGAGAAATTTATGGCGATGGACAGTGGATTGGTAGTTGAGAAAATAGATGGTATCCCTACCAAAGAACCTGCTTTTGGGCTAGAGGCTATGTGGATTGACCCAATCCAAAAAGAAGACGCCCTAATACAAGGCTACACCGTCGTCGACCCTGCAACTGTTATGGCTACACATATGTCAGAATTGGTCAAAAAACATGCCGAAGAGCTACTAACAAGACAAGACACTCAGACGCTTCTCGACAAACTCAGAAAAGATTATCCAAAAGTAGTCGAAGATTGTGAAAAAGTAGCCAGCATGGCTCTTATCCAAAAAATATTCAAACAACTACTACATGAAAAAATACCTGTAAGAGATATGTTGACAATAGTGGAAACCATCTCTGATATAGCAGAATTCACGAAGAGTGTAGACATTATCACTGAGCAGGTCAGAGCCAAACTCTCAAGGGTCATCACCAAGCTATACCTCTCAGAAGATGATACGCTCAAACTACTCTCATTCTCTACACCTTCTGAGCAAAAAATGCTCGATAAGCTAAAAGACCAAGCAGGTGCGCGAAGCCTACTACTAAATGTAGGTGAAATCAGCGCGCTTGTCGATGCTGTCAGCAAAAGCGCACAAGATGTGATAGATAGACGAGTGGCACCCGTAATCATCATCGTCGATACACTTCTGAGAAAAAGCCTGTCCGATATATTTGAGAGATTTGATATAGAAGTAGTAGTTCTCGCTCACTCAGAAATCGAAGCTGGCACGAAGTTTGAAGTGCTCGGCACTATAGATGTAAACTTCCCTTAAATAGCAATAATTACCTATCTTTCTACAGTAACAATAACCTTTTTTCTGATTGTAACTTTCTCATTGGTAGCAATTATTATGGATTATGTGTAGTGAAGTGTAGAGATGTGGGCTGGAGGCTTACCCTCCAGCATGTTTTGTTTAGTGTAGGTTTTGGTTGATTGTGTCTGTATCTACGATAGGTAGAAGTCCATCTGCTCCCATATGAACTGCGCAAGAGCCATCAGAAACAGTCATAGATGAGACATTTTTGCTCAACTCTCCACCAAGATTTGATAGAGCATCATTGTGTTGTTGCCCATCGCCAAATATGTCAGCAAAACTGATAGCTGAGCTATGATTATTTGCTGTTAGATTTCCAGTTGTAGCATTCACATCAAATGAACCGTCATGGAATGTAAAGCCCTCTGCGCCACTGATAGTATCCGTACCTTCATTGATATGTCCAGCTGTGTGATTATTGTCTGTTATGGTGTATGTGTTGCCCACATGTGTCATCGTATAATCAGCAGCATTACCACCAAATACCACATTGTCATGTGCTCCATTTAGTGTCATGGTGTCATTACCTTCACCGCCAGCGATATAGTTTGTAGTATTACCACTTGTAGTGATCACATCATCACCAGCACCAGCCATAATCATATTTGTGCCACTTCCGCTAACACTTATGTGGTCATCACCGGTTCCAGCATTGATTAGGTTGTTACCACCGCTATCTGTGATAGTGTCATCGCCTTGTCCGCCAAAGATAGTATCATTTCCACTACCACCTTTTACAATATCATCTCCTTCGCCAGCATAAACAATATTATTGCCAGCACCCGTATCTATCGTATCGTTTCCAGCACCACCATTGATAGTATCATTACCACTCGTACCTATGATATGGTCAGCACCAGCACCGCCATCCGCAGTTGTAGCACCAGTAATATAATCAGAAGTCGTATCACTCAAAGACGCGTAACCTTGATTGATACTAACAGTAGAAACATCGCTTAGTATGCTCGTGCCGTTCGCATTGACAACTTGTGCAGTTATGCCATGTACGCCATCCGTAGAAGTAGCATTTAGACTCCAGTTTCCGCTCGCATCCGTCGTTGCATTGCCAAGAAGTGTACCATCAGAGTAAACATGAACAGTACTGCTTGCAGTTCCTACTCCACCGATAGTAATAGTATGCAGGTCACTATCCGCAGCATTATCAGCTATGGAAGTAATAGTAGGTGCATGTGGCGTATTGACTAGATTGTCAGTCAAGTTGAATTTGAGATTGAAGCTAGTAGTATCTCCGCTCGCGTCCGTAGCTACAACCGCGAAGCTCTCTTTTAGATCACCAGTAACTTTGCTCGCATCCGCAGTGATAGTATAATCACCCGTAGTGAGGTTGAGTGTCAGTTTTGTTCCTACGCTATCGATAACAACACCTGCCGTAAGCGCGGTTTGGTTCGCAGATGTATATGTGACACCGCCTATAGTAATAGATGTCAAATGTCCACTCTCGCTTCCGAAGTCAACATTATCGAATAGATTTCCGCCGATAGATTGAGTCGGAGGAGTCAACGCAGCTGTTAATTCAGAGGCGCTATCACCAACAACAGTAACAGTCGAATTTGCCCCAGCACTGGCAACTGCATTTAGATATGTAGCATCAACACCGCTACCGACACCAACTACATTTAGTGCGATATTGTGAGCGGATACTACATCGTGCAACTCTGTAATATACGAACTATCAAGGTAGCTACCTGTAGTGTTGCCACTTATCGCATCACCAGTAACACCTGATTTAGAACCATCCGTGTTCGCCGCACCATCAGAGATGAAATATGCCACAGTCTTATCAGCAGTATGACCAACATCGCTATAGTGTGTCGAGAACTGATTGATTGCACTCTCATAGTTTGTGCTTCCTGTTGTCACAAGAGAGTTGATTTTGGTTATCGCAGAAGCTGGATCAAGCCATCCGATATAGCTACCAGCTGTACCGAATGTAGTTAGATTGACATGGACATCACCGTTTTGGTCATATGTATTTATCATATTTGTCAAAGCTTCTTTGGCAATATCAAGTCTAGTCTCGGAGATAGTCGCACTGCTTACGCCAAGAGTAGTACTAAAGGCATTGTAAGTTCCGCTTGTGCTACCAGCGTTAATCGTCATAGAGTGACCATCGGAGAATTTGATGACAGTATTGTGTGTCTCGGCGTGAGCTAGATTGATAGTGTAGCTACTTGAGCCAGCTGTATGAGCTAAACTATAATCTGTTCCGCTAGTTAGCGTAGTAGTTTTGACAACATCGTTCATACTACCTGATAGGTCAAGCACGACGACAAGGTTTGTACTAGTCTGAACAACCGTAGCAGAACCGTTTTGCATAATCATATTAGCTGCTTCATCCGTAGATGTAGGGATGTGGTTTGATTCAAGAGTTGCCGTACTGACGGTTTTATCTGAGAATTGGAGATTTTCTATATTTCTAAGCTGGCTAATATCTCCACTACCACTCTTATCTGCCACTATAGTCTCACCAGCATCATTTGTAGTTACGAGATAATCTGACATTTTGCCACCAAATACGACCGTATCCGTACCGTTACCGCCGTCTATCATGACATGATTGTTTGTATCGTCACCTGTGATACCGTAATTTGCGTTTACTTTGTCATTTACGATAGTATCGTTACCGTTACCAGTCAGTACAAAGTCATCCGCATCTTCTATCAGAGCCGTCGTGCCGTTTGAAGCATCTCCATAAGTACCGTGATAGTAGTGTGCAGTATTTGAGTCGGCACTTACATTGCCAGCACTATCAGTCTCTACAGCTTTGAAGAACTCGTTATCATTGATAGGAGTACCAGGAAGATTTGAAATATCAAGCGTCCAAGTACCATCTGCCTGTACAACTGCAGTTCCAGCTACTGAGTAGTTTCCGCTAGCCGCACCGTCAGATGATGCTGCACCTGTTTGGTTATAGATAGTGATAACATCTCCTGGGTTTGTGCCAGTACCATGAAGTATGACATTTGAATAATCACCATGAGTATCAGTAACATCAGTGATAGTCGGAGCCATCGTCGCCGTAGTATCTTTTGCGATTGTATCTGTGGCAGTTGTTGTGTTGCCTGCTATATCGTGAGATGTTACACTTAGTGTCAGAGTGCCGTCACTTAGTCCTGTCACATTTGTTGTCGTACTCCAAGCACCAGTTGTTGCATTTACTGTTACCGTAGCAGGGTCAATAGTCACGGTATGACCTTGTCCGTCGCTCACACTTAGAGCTGTTATAGTTCCGCCAGCCTCAATCGTACCTGATAGTTTTGTAGCCGCCATATTATCAATAGTGCTAATCATATCATCATGTGAACCGCTATCTTTGATGTCGGCTGTAGCAGATGTTGTTGTATCCACACTATAACCATGGTCAGCAGAAACAGTTACGCTGTTACCTGCTACATCATGAGCTGTTACAGTAGCTGTGATTGATTTGTCAGCATCAGCACTTAGCTGTGCGCCTGGTACATTTATAGAGTAAGTATTGTCAGCAGCTACAGTTCCTGTGTAGTTTGTACCATTAACATTTAGCGTTACGGTATCACCAGCTTTTGCATCTCCTGAGACAGTTCCTGTTATAGCTACAGTAGAGCCAGCTTCAGTCGCATTTAGGATATTGTCAGCTGTTACACTGTTTAGAGTTATACCAGCATTCGCTACTGTATCTATTGTCACGGAAGTCGTAGCTGTAGCTGTATTACCTGCAACATCAGTACTAGTTACGGTAAATGTATGAGTTCCATCAGCTAAGTTTGCACTAGGAGTGATAGAGTAATTACCGTTTGCATCAGCTGTGCCCGTTCCGATAACCGTTCCATTTGTATCTTTTAGCGTAATAGTCGCATTTGCTTCTGCTACACCTTTAATAGTAGGAGTATTGTCATTTGTGATAGTATCTGTTGTAAGCCCACTGTTTGAGTTGACATCAAGGCTAGCTGTTACTGATGTTGTTGTGTCAAAGCTTACTGCATGTTCTGCAGCATTTGAAGTTACACTATTGCCAGCTGCGTCAGATGATGTTACTTTTGCATCAATTGTATTGTCTGCTGCTAGGTCAGCTGTTGCTACATTTACAGAGTAAGTTCCATTTGATGATACAGTTGTTGTGTAATCATGTCCATTGACAGTTACAGTTACGCTATCACCTGCTTTGATGTCTCCACCTGTAGCTGTTCCACCTACTGCTATTGTAGGAGCGCCGCTTTCTTGAGCATTGATGATATTGTCTCCTGCTACAGTTCCTATAGTTACTGTTCCAGCAGCTGCTTGAGTGTCGACAACTGGTGTATCAGTAGCACTTGCTGTTGCAGTGTTGCCAGCTGCGTCAGTTGTTGTTACTGTTGCAGTTACTTGGTTGTTAGCAGAAGCTAGGTCAGCTCCTGGTACATCTATAGAGTAAGTTAGAGCTCCGTTTGCTCCAGATGCTACAGTACCTGTGTAGTTATGACCATCAACTGTTAGTGTTACAGTATCACCAACTTTTGCATCCCCTCCTACAGTTCCTGTTACGGCTATTGTAGATTGTGATTCAGCGTGGTTGATTGTGTTATCAGATGTAATTGGGTCAATTGTTATGGCTGCAGCTGCTTGAGTGTCGACAACTGGTGTATCAGTAGCACTTGCTGTTGCAGTGT
>CAZNYV010000120.1:0-107 GCA_964577355.1 uncultured Campylobacteraceae bacterium | reverse complement strand
GTTATCAGATGTAATTGGGTCAATTGTTATGGCTGCAGCTGCTTGAGTGTCGACAGTTACACTTGTCGTGCTTGATGCTGTATTGCCAGCTGCATCTGTAGCTGTGA
>CAZNYV010000119.1:0-6375 GCA_964577355.1 uncultured Campylobacteraceae bacterium | reverse complement strand
ATGCGATTTGGTGACCACATAGAAGACACGATTTTGGTAGTTTGTAACTTTACGCCTGTGCCTAGATGTGACTATAGAGTTGGTGTGCCGTTTAACTCTTTTTGGGAAGAGATTATGAATAGCGACTCCGAAAAATACGGAGGAAGCAACACTGGCAATATGGGCGGGGTAGATGCAGAGCCTATCTCATCACACTCTCAAGACTGCTCACTCTTGTTGACACTGCCGCCACTGGGCGTAATCTGGCTAAAGCCAGCACTAGGCGACTCAAAACAGTAGGCAGTATCGTGTTATCTAGTGTTTTGTGACCCTGTCAACTATAAAGGCGTTGATGTAGTTCATCGTTGAGAAAAAAGACTCTTCGGTATACGAAGTATCACTCCCTTCTATCGACGCCTCTTTCCAGTTTTTGAGGCTCTCAACCATCGCTTCGAACAGTATGGAGTAGTCTTGAAACTCTCTTGTGAGCTTGTCGATGTTTTCCGCAATTGTATCAGTCAGTTGTATTGAGGTCTCACTATTGGCAAAAGAGTAATTGCTGACTGTTCGTAGCTTGTTGTTTAGAGCTACGGTGTCATCTTTTGACACGCTTGCAGTGACATAAAAGTTATTCAGGTATGTCTCTAGGCTGATAAGCATATCGTCAATAAGCTCTATGACAGAATCGCTTTGAGGCTGCTTGACAGGATTGGTATTGGTCGGTTTTTTATCTTTTTCAATACTTGGCGCAATAAGATTTACGATGGTTTGCAGTCTGCTTTTGTTTTTGATTCTCTGGTACTCAAGCATCGTAACATCGGAAAATGTGAAAAATAGCACTTCTTTGCCAGCTAGATTGACAGCTTGCCTTTTTAACAAAAATATATTTCGACTTTTTTTGAGATTGGTAATGCTTACTAGATTGTTCTCCCCTTCTTTGTATTCCGAAAACGAGGATATGTAGTTTTTGTTTTTGTCAAATATCGAGCTGAAGTTGTCTTCGTCACATATTACGGAATTTGCGCTACCGTAAAGCTCCATGAAGGCGTTGTTGATAAAAATAGCTTTGTTATTTTGAAGCGCAATCGTAGGGTAAGGGTAGAGATTTAGGATGCTGTCTGTTAGCTTTTTTGACTCAAGATTAATTTTTTCTTGTAGCAGTTTTTCCTCGTATCGTTTTGCCATTCTTTTTGTTTCCAATAGCTCTATTCCCGACATAAGAGCTGTTTTGAGCTTCATTATGTTGATTGGCTTTACAATATATCTAGTGATACCGACTTCAAAGGAGTTGATAAAATAGCTTTCATCGCTATGTGCTGTCGTGATGATTATTGGTATAGTCTCATTTTTTATACGAATAATTTTTGACATTTCTAGCCCGTCCATGATAGGCATTGTTATATCTGCCAATATTATATCTGGGTTGTGAGCATTAAATGCTTCAAGTCCAAGTTTGCCATTTGTAGCAGTATAAACATTTGCAAACATCCTGCGTAATACTGCCTCCAATGAAGATAAGACATCCGCGTCGTCTTCTACATATAATATAGAGTAGTTTTTTGCTAATTCTAATAAATTTGACTCTTCCATGATAATCCTATGATGTGTTATAAATTGATTGTTTTTGACTCAATTCTGTTGAGCAAAATTCTATCAAAGATAGCCTATTTATGCCCCTGATATTATCTTTTATTTATCTTTTATCCGTGTGTATTTTCTAAAAACAGTTGTTTGTTGAGTCGCAAAGAGTTTCTGTTTATGACTTTGTTGCTAAAACGATTTCTTATGATTTTATGGATACAATGATAACCGTGGTTTTGTGGATACAAGAGAGATGAAGCTGAAGAATTCAATTCCCTCCCTGCTACCCCTCTTCGCTTTTAAAAAAATCAAAATTCGGATGGACTATAACTTTGGAAAAGATAATCGACATAGCAAATGCAATAGCATATGAAAAAAACCTACAGCCAAATGAAGTAAAAAACGCTATCGCTGAAGCTCTGGTCAAGAGTGCAAAAAGAGTGGTTGATGACAGATTGAACTTTGAGGCAGAATTCGATGATGAGAAAAAAAACTTAAAACTATACAAGCATATAACTGTTCTAGCTGATGATGATGAGGAGCTTGAAGAGAGTCCTGAAATGTATATATCCATATCAAAAGCAAAAGAGATGGCTGATGGTGTTGAGGTTGGAGATAGCTTCAACCAAGAAATAGATCTAGAAAAATATGGCAGAAGTATTGTAAACACAATGTACCGAGAGCTTGAGTTTGAACTTCAAAAACTCCTAGAAAATGAGCTTCTCAGAAAATTCCTCAAAAAAGAGGGCAAAATAGTTACAGGACAAGTCGTTAGAATCGATGCGAGTGGCAATAGCTATATAGAAATGGACGAAATCAGGGCGATGCTTCCTAGAAAAAACAGAATCAAAAACGAAGCTTTCAAGGTAGGTGACATAGTTAAAAGCGTACTAAAATCTGTAAATGCAAAATCAAAACACGGTGTGTCTATCGAGCTTTCACGAACATCTCCAAAGTTTTTGATAGAGCTTATGACGCTAGAAGTGCCTGAACTTGCTGACGGTATCATAGAGATTATGAAGTGCGCGAGAATCCCTGGCAAAAGAGCCAAGGTTGCAATCCTCTCAAAAAGCCCAAAAGTAGACCCGATAGGTACTGCGGTTGGTGTGAGAGGTGTTAGAATCAACGCTGTTTCAAAAGAGCTAAAGAGCGAAAACATCGACATCATAGAGTATTCTGAGACTCCTGAGATATTGGTGGCGAGAGCGATGTCACCAGCTATCATCAAAAGCGTCAGCATAAAAGACAATATCGCAACTGTACTAGTTGGCGAAGACCAAAAATCAAACGCGATTGGCAAAGAGCGAATTAATATCAGACTTGCGTCTATGTTGACTGGTTATGAGATTCAAATCGCATCTGATGGCAGTGGTAGTGTCATGAGTCAGCTAGAGAGCGAAGGCGTTACGGCAAAACAATCGGCGGAAGAAGCACTAAAAGCACTTTTCAGTAGTAAATAAATAGTGATAACAGGCGGGCGACGGCTATGGTGTCGTGGTATTGCCTGATTTGTAGGTAACAAAATGTCATATATCAAAATATCAGAACAAAATCTAGTACACAATCTGGGTGTAATTTCCAAAAGATGTGGCATCGGCAAGATTGCTGCAGTGCTCAAAGACAACGCCTATGGTCATGGTTTGCTTGAGTGTGCACAGATATGTGCCAAGACAGGCGTGAAGTATGCGGTTGTTAGAGCCAACGCTGAGGCAGAGGTTGTCTCTGGATTGTTTGAAATGGTTGTTGTTTTGGCAGATGTAAAAAATCCAAAAAATAGCAATACTCATATCGTAATCAATCGCATCTCTGACATCAACAAACTCGCAAGTGGCACAAATATTCACCTCAAAATTGACAGTGGAATGCATAGAAATGGTGTAGACATTACTCAAATAGAAGAGGCGATGTCGCAGATAAAACAACAAGGACTGAGTCTGCGCGGTGTAATGACGCATCTTAGAAGTGCGGATGAGCTCTCAACTGAGACATTTTGGCAGACAAAGAATTTCCAAAAAGCAGTAGAAATTGTCATGGATTTTTGTGCAGAAAACAGCTTGCCGAAACCTATGGTGCATATGCACAACTCTGCTGGAGTCTTTTCTCGCGATAGCTTTGAGGCGGTTGATATGGTGAGAGTCGGCATCGCGATGTACGGTTATATGGATATGCCGTCGTCGTATGAAAAGGCTGATTTGAGACCAGTGATGAGTCTCTATACTGATAAGATTTCAACAAAAGTAGCCAATACCAACCAGCGACCAGGATATGGCGGGGCTGGTTTTGCGCCAAAGGGTACAAAAAGCTCAGTCTATGATGTTGGCTATGCCGATGGGTTTTTTAGAATTAGCGAGAAGCAGTGCTGCGTCTTGCCAGACGGTTCAAGGATTATTGGACGCGTATCTATGGACAATATGATAATCGACTCTGAGGCTGACAGCGTGTGTCTATTTGAAGATGCACGAGAACTAGCAAGGCTAAACAACACGATAACATACGATGTTTTCGTCAAGTTGAGTCCAAAAATCCCTCGAATACTCTCATGAAAATAGCTCTCATTTCGCTAAATCAAGCATGGGAAGATAAAGCCAAAAACCTAGAAAAATGCGAAAAACTACTCAGAAATGCATCGGTACTAGGTGCAGATATTGCAGTTTTTCCAGAGATGACGCTAACTGGATACTCGTTCGATATGAGGTTAGCTGAGGTTTTCGACGACTCTTTTGTGCTTCAAGCTTTCTCTGCTTTGGCTGCAAAATATGCCGTCGCTATAGTTTTCGGGATGAGTGTCAGAAAAGGTGCAAAAGCTCTAAACCGACTTGTATATGTCAACAAGGCAGGCGAGATTGTTGGTTTCTATGACAAAATACACCCTTTCTCTTTTGCAAAAGAGGAACGGCACTTTGAGGCTGGTGAGAATCTGCTAAGTGTAAATGAAATGGGTGCTAACCTATCGTTTTCTATCTGCTATGATTTGAGGTTTCCAGAGCTTTTTTCTGTTGTGGCAAAGAGTACGGACATCTATATCAATATCGCAAATTGGCCAGAGAGTAGGGCGGAGCATTTTACAGCGCTTCTCAAGGCTAGAGCTATCGAAAATCAAGCTTTTGTAGTTGGTGTAAATCGTATCGGAGAGGACAACAAAGACACCAAGTACAAAAAAAGCTCCGTAGCGTATGACCCATATGGCGTAAAAATAAAGCCGACATACACCTCCAGAGAGCTAGATTTGGTTGATATTGAGACAAAAGATATTGCGACATACCGCTCAACATTTACATCCGTAAAAGACAAAAAATTTGAGCTTTATGGAGAATTAATTGCTAAGCAATTACAATAATTCACACTAGAAATGCAGGATTGATATGCCGTCACATACATATGTAGAGATAAAAAACAAGAGCGTCACAAAAATAGCTAAGCCTCGTAAATACAAAGTGTTGATGCACAATGACGACTATACAAGTATGGATTTTGTCATAGATGTTTTGATTAGTATCTTTCGCAAAGATGAAGGCACGGCGATACTACTAATGCAGCAAATACACAATGAAGGGCTGGCGATTTGTGGTATTTACACAAAAGAGATTGCTGAAACAAAAATAATACAAGTAAAAGAGCTCGCAAGAGCCAATAAATACCCTCTAAAATGCACAATGGAAGAGGAATGAAAAACTTTAGGGGTTCGCGAAGGACACTTGTGTCCTTGCCGAAAAATTTGGGCTTTGCTCATCTTTTTCGTAAGTTCATTGAAGTGACACAAGGATAGAAATGATAGGAAAAGAACTAAATTTTGTACTGGTAAATGCATTTCGAGATGCTAGAGCTAGGAATCACGAATATATCATGGTTGAGCACTTGGTTTATGCGCTTTTTGGAGACAAGAGTGTTGAGTCTATATTGGCAGCCTGTGGAATCGACACGGAATCAATAAAAGCATCTATTAATATATTTTTGAGTGAAGAGATTGAGAGCGTTCCAGAAGATAGCAAAATAGAACCAGTCCAAACGGCTGCATTCCAAAGAGTGATGCAGCGAATGATTTTTCATATCCAAGGTGCTGGCAAAAAAGAGGCAATGCCAACTGATCTGCTTGTATCCATACTGGATGAAGAGAGTAACTACACTGTTGATTTGTTGCGCGCAGCTGGAGTGGAGAAGATTGACATTTTGGAAGCTGTCTCTCATGGTCCAGATGTGGAGGGCGTCAAGGTTGAGGAAAAATCTGAGCAGCCAGTATCTCTTTTGGCTGAGTTTACAACCAATCTCACCCAGATGGCGATAGAGGGCAAAATCGACCCTGTCATAGGCAGAGACGCAGAAGCCACAAGGGCGATGCAGGTGCTATGCCGTCGCAAAAAAAACAATCCAGTGCTAGTTGGTGAACCAGGTGTCGGCAAGACTGCTGTTGTTGAGGGGTTGGCACTAAAAATAGCAAACAAAGATGTCCCAGAAGTGCTTGTCGGCACTACGATTTTTGGTCTTGATTTGGGCTCGCTTGTCGCAGGTACAAAGTATCGAGGCGATTTCGAAAAGAGACTCAAAGGTATCCTCTCAGAGATAAAAGCGATACCAAATGCGATACTTTTTATTGATGAGATTCACTTGATAGTTGGCGCCGGAGCAGCTGGTAAATCTACGATGGATGCGGAAAATTTGCTAAAACCAGCCCTCTCAAGTGGCGAAATTAGATGTATTGGTGCAACTACTTTTGCAGAGTACAAAACAAGCTTGTAAAAAGACAGAGCACTCGGGCGAAGATTCCAAAAAATAGAGGTAAACGAACCAAGCCTCGAAGAGTGCTACAAAATTATAAAT
>CAZNYV010000118.1:0-6392 GCA_964577355.1 uncultured Campylobacteraceae bacterium | reverse complement strand
AGAAGACCTATTAGAACTATCTCTTGATGAGATTAGAGAAAAAGGTATCAAACAAATGCCGCACACTCTAAGAGGTGCAGCTGAAAACCTAATAGCTGGTTGGGACTTCCTAAAAGCTACAGGTGTATTTACTGACGATATGCTTGAGACTTACAAAAACTTCTTGTTTGAGACACAAATCTGGCCATATGAGTCCAGACCTCATCCATTCGAGTTTATGACTCACTACTCTTGCTAAAACCTTTAGCCGTGTTCAAAGCACGGCTAAATTTCCACAAACCACATCCGCACAAACTACCTATTAAGCGCCAAAAGTGTATCATCCCATTCAAATTTTTTAGTCCAAATGAGGAAAAATTATGCAAATCAAACTTGCCAGAGAAGACCTAACAAAAGAGCCCAAAGCTGTAGATGTTGACAAACTTTTAGCTGAAATTGAAGAAAAAAAACCAATAATTTACTATCTTGATAGAACAAACAACCCAAAAGATATTATTGCATTTGCCGAAAAAGTTGAAAAAACAAAGGCTAATATCTACCTCAGAGAGGTCAAATACACACTTGATGAAGAAGATTACATGTATGAGGTTCATATACTCTAAGGCTATCTTTTGAGCAACAAACTTCTATACATAGAGACCCTTGGTTGCGCTATGAATGTCAGAGATTCTGAACATATCATAGCAGAGCTAAGAGACAAAAAAAACTACACATTAACAGACGAGCCAGCCAAAGCTGACCTTATACTTATCAATACTTGCTCCGTCAGGGAAAAACCAGTTCACAAACTTTTTAGCGAAATTGGTCAATACAAAAAACTCAAAAAACCATCAGCAAGGATTGGCGTTTGCGGTTGCACCGCGAGCCATCTAGGAAAAGATATTATCAAACAAGCCCCAGCGGTCAATTTCGTACTTGGCGCTAGAAATGTATCCAAAATCAGTGAAGTCATAGAGCGAGATGGCGCAGTTGAGATAGATATTGACTATGACGATACAAAATACATCTTTGGCTCATACAGACAATCAAATCTAAAAGCTCTCATAAACATCTCACTCGGATGCGACAAAGAGTGTGCTTTTTGCATTGTACCACATACCAGAGGCTCGGAAATATCCATCCCTGAAGAGATTATTGTAAGCGAAGCACGCAAAGCTGTCGCGAATGGTTCAAAAGAGATACATTTACTCGGTCAAAATGTCAATAATTATGGAAAAAGTTTCTCAGAAAAAGGCAAAAAATCAAGCTTCGTAACCCTTCTTCGAGCTGTCAGTGCAGTAGACGGCGTGGAGAGAATTAGATTTTCGTCACCTCATCCACTTCATGCTGATGACGAGTTCATCGAAGAGTTCGCCAATAATCCAAAAATCTGCAAAAGCCTCCACTTTCCACTACAAAGTGGGAGCAGCAAAATACTAAAAGAGATGAAGCGAGGCTACACAAAAGAGTGGTTTTTGCAAAAAGTAGCCAAAATTCGCTCATTAATTCCAGATGTAACAATCAGCACCGATATAATCGTTGGCTTCCCTGGTGAAAGTGACGAAGATTTTGAAGATACCTTAGATGTTGTTAGGCAGGCTGGGTTTGAGTTTATGTACTCATTTGCATACTCACCAAGACCCCTAACAAAAGCTGCTGAGCTGACAAATCAAATCGACGATGAAACAAAAAGCGAGAGATTATCAAGACTCCAAGAGCTTCAAACAGCCATCCAAGACACAGCACACGCGAGAAATCAAGATAAATATATGGATATTTTGTTCGAAAATTTTGAAGATGGATACTGTTATGGTAAAAGCTCCAATAACTTTGTAGCAAAAGTAAAGTCAGAAATAGCGTTGACTAACCAAACAAAAACTGTCAAAATTCTCAAATGTGGCAGGCACAATCTCGCTGGCGAACTTGTATGAAAAAACGACTGCTGTTTTTTGTACTCCCTTTTGTTGGATATATATTTGTCAGGTTTCTAAATTTGACATGCAAAAAAAAATTCTTTTTCCCATCTTCACTGCCACAGACACCTGTTATTATCGCATTTTGGCATGGCGAGCTTCTTATGCAACCTTTTTTGTACAACCAAATAAGACCAAATCATAAAGTAACTGCAATAATAAGCGATCATTGAGACGGCGAGATAATCTCAAGACTTATCGGTTATTTTGGATTCGAAAGCTCCAGAGGCTCTGCTAGAAAAAATGGCGCAAAAGCTCTTCTAAGCTCCATTCGCAAGATGGATGATGGATACGATGTTGCAATCACACCAGATGGACCAAAAGGTCCTAGACACTCCATAGCTGAGGGTATTGTCGCTATTGCAAAAAAGAAAAATGCCCAAATTGTGCCATGCAATTTTCAAGCAAGCTCTTTTTGGCAATTTAGAAGCTGGGATAAATTCACCATTCCAAAGCCATTTTCCACTATTTCATTTTATGCTGGAGAGCCTATAGATATAAGCGACATTGAAACAGAAGATGCCATTGCACTAATCAAAACTGAGTTACTTAAAAATGCAATTATCTGACACCGATTTAAAGCCAAAATTGTCTAATATACTCATATTAGTATGTACACAATAGGCAAATATAGTAAATGACAACAAGATTTCTCAGAAAATTTTTTAAAACAGCATTTATTGGCATTGTTGTTGATGATGACAAGTGTGAAATTTGCACCAAAACATACAAGGGCTCAAAAGAGCTGACCTCAGTATCAAAGAGCTTCCAACTACAAAATAATGCCTTCCCAACCACACTAACAGCATCTATTGAGCAAACATACAAAGACAATCCATATGTATACACTTCTACACTGCTGACCACTATAAATCAAGGTGCTATTTCTGAATGCTCAAAAGAGGCATTTACCAAATTTCAAGTTGAAACTAGGAATGTTCAGTCGCTATGTATAAACGGCAAATGGGCTGTCTATACAAGTAAAACAGATATAGATAGCATAGAAAACAAATATGATAAATTGGGCGGCATTGATTTTGTATTTTCGCCAATCGTAATACTTGAGCGTTTTTTTGCAAAAGAACTATCGCAAAACAGTGTCATCATGACAGCACTCAAGCTAAAATCTATAGTTTGTGTGGCTGTTTTTGATAATAAAAAACTCCTGTACAGCTCCTTTATGTCAATCAAATCCCCTGAACATGCTGGACCTGCCGAAGAGACAAAAGCTGGTGGTATTGAGGATTTCTTTGACGAAGACGGCGTACACGAACTCAATGATAATAGTATGGTTGACCTAGATGATTTATCCATTGAGCTCGACGAGGAGGCTATGCAGCCACTATCTGACAATATAGAAGACGAGGGAATGAAGAATCAAAAACCATCTCTTCCTGTCAGCTTGGAGGATGCTGGAAATAACCTAAAACTGGCTGATTTTATCAAGGACTCTTTCAATGAATTCTACAAAAACCCAGTATACGAATCAGCCTTTATAGACAAAGTTTATATTGCAGACCCATATGAAAATAGCAATGACACAAAATTGATATTAGAAAATGAGTTATTACTAAGCGTACAGATAATTGAGATTAATATAGGGGAAATTCTTTGCAATTTCGCCATTGAAGAGGCTAAATGATGTCATATAGCTTCAAACAAGCAAGGTCAAAATCTCTATTCAAAAAAGATACTAAGTTTTGGATTGCATTCTTGGTTATTTCTGTATCCATTATGCTTGGACTACAAATTGCCCTCAGCATGAAGCTAACATCCACAATCGATGGAATCAAGTCAACTCGAACTGACAAAGAAGATTTGGTCAAAAAAACAATAGAAATCAAAGACGAGTACGCCATCTTGAAAGAGCATGTTATCTATGCAAATAAGCTAAATGCTGAAAATAGCATACTAAAAGAGAGTATGAAAAACTTATTTGAAATTGTACCTGACAAGATAATTCTAAACAAAATAGAAATCACACCTACAACCCTAACTATATTTGGCACAACACCATCAAGAGATATATTCAATCTCCAGTTTGCACCTGCACTCAAGTCTATATTTACAAAGAGTGAAACATCTTTTATTAGAGCCGAAAAAGGTACCAGTCGTTTTATATCCATAAACTATATTGACCAAGGCGACACAGAAGCAGTTGCAGAAGAAACTCCAAAAAAAAATACGCCTGCACCTGAGCATCCAGAGTCCAAAAAGGGGCATGAATGAGACAAGAATCAGGATTTGACTTAGCAAAAGCACTATCTTTCATACTTGCATTTGTTGCTTTTTCCATGATAATTGGCGTTGGCTTTTTGGTTCCAACCGTTAGAAGCATAAATAAACAAGCAACAATGATGGCGATAGAAGCAAAATCATATAAGGCTGTAAAAGATAAATTTGACGAAGAAGACACAAAACTTAACAACCTAAAAAAAGAAAACGAGGCTTCACTAAAAGCACTAGGCACCAGCTTTAACTCTGATAAATTCTTAAATGATACAAAAGCAAGGTATCAAACAATACTCCAGCAAACAGATAGTGCCACAGAGGGTGACTACTCTATTGAAGAGTACAATGTAGGTATGAATTTTCAAGACCCAAAAGCAATGTTTGACTTTTTGGATTCTCTTGGCAAAACAGGAAGTCTAATCAAAATACAGACCCCAATAGTTATAGAAACAACATCTGGAAAAACAATCTCAACAAACTATTATGTAAGAGCCGTCACAGCAAAACTAGCTGACAAAAAAGAGGTTAATTCTACGACTGAGAAGTGATGGCTTAATATCCAAACCAAACAAATACGGTCTAATCTTTGATGGCAAACCAGCCAGCCTACACTCTTCTTTAAATTTTTTACTCATGATTATTGCTGGTTCAACTGGTGAAATATAAAGCTTATCACGCTTGAGCACCGCTACAAATTTCCCGCCCAACACACAATTTTTGTTCTTGAGAAAATCTTCTCGTTGTTTAGAAGATAAGATATATCCTAGTTTTTTCAAACATCTATCCAAAATATACGATATCTCAATGTCACTCTTTGGATTACTCACCAATAGCTGTTGTTCTTGAAAGAGTTTAATATGACCATACAGGGCATCTTTTTCACCGTTTAGTATTTCAAAGCTCTTGCTAATTCCAGATGCAAACTCTGATACCAAAAGATTTGAGAAGTTTTTCCTAAAGTAGTTTCTAGTGTATTTTTCATCGCTATTGCTATCATCAACAAAGTATTTGATGCCATTTGATTGTAAAAAATTCTCTATTTCCGCTCTTGGTACATTTATTATTGGTCTAACCACTCTATAGCTATCACCATTCTCAACCTCATCCATTCCTGATAAAGAAGATATGCCACCACCGCTACAAAATCTCATCAAAAACCACTCTGTTTTGTCATTGAGCTGATGGGCAGTTACAAGCGTATCATAACTATTAACGGCAATAATACGCCTAAAAAAATCATATCTAACATCCCTTGCCTCAGCTTCAAAGTTTGAACCAGTTAGCAGCACAGAGTGTTCATATATATTTTTGCCGTGCACTTTAGCTAGCTTTCTGGCATATTCCACTTCATCTTTTGAAGCAGCTCTAAGATTGTAATCCACTATGGCAATGTCAAATGGAACTTCATTTTGTAAAAGCAAAAAGAAAAGAGCGGTACTATCAACCCCAGCAGAAAATGCTAGTAGATTTCTTGAACTTTTGAGAAGATTAATTGTGCTTTGTTTTAACATCTGCTAAATATAACATTTGTATCTTATAATATGGCATGGAAATAGAAATAGAACAAAGTAGCGAGGCTACATTTAACCTCAAAGATCAAATATCAAACATATTGCAAGCCAAAAAGGTTTTTGCTATCTCTGCGATAGATGAGCTCGTAAATGACATAAAAAAAGAGTATGAGAGTGTCTTGGCACAAAGAGAGTCCGAACTGAGGTTATCAAAGACTCAAGAGATGGAATACACGAGAGAGATTGAGCATTTGGTTAATCGCAAAAACGAAATACTTCACTCGCTGGAAATAGAAACTCAAAGCCACAAAAAAACAATAACAAACCTAATAGCAAAAGACAAGGAAATTGGCGAACTTTGGAGAACCAACGAAGAGCTAAAAGAAAAATACAAAGATGAAGTAGCCAAAAATGAAATAATCAGCGATGAACTAGCCAAAAGAAGTCTGTTGATAATTGAGCTAAAAGAAGAGATGGACAAACTAAGAGGCGACAACAACTCACTGAAAGACAAAGCTGACAGACTCAAGACATATACACAAAAAGGTTCTCAAGCTTATGCAAAAGCTCAGCAAATTGCAGAGAGTGAGCTGATGACAAAAACAATTATGCAAGGTGTAATAAAAAATGACGATTTATCGTTAAGGGACTTTGGAGGCGAAGTCAACAATGAGTCAGAAGGAGTGGTGAGAGATGT
>CAZNYV010000117.1:0-6418 GCA_964577355.1 uncultured Campylobacteraceae bacterium | reverse complement strand
ATCTTTTAGAATTTCAGGTTTGCCCACTAGTAGAAGCTCATCATTTGGAAATATCATTGTGGATGGTTTTGGAAGAATTAGTTTGCCCTCTCGATAGATTGTCACGATTCTCCAGTTCTTTTGTTCGATGTTGGATAGGTGACGGAAAACAAATTTACTACCATAAGGCACAAGGACTTGCATGATTTCACCACTTCCTTGACCTATATTGCTAGCTATGAGTGGTACTGTGGGAAGAAAATTGACTAGCATGGATGTTATTGTCTGCTCAATATCGATAGTTTTGATTCTTAGCTCATCACATAACTCGGCTATATGGTTGTTTTTGATGGTAACAACAGGTACGGTGTCATTGAGATTTCTAATAATTTTGATTGCTATTGCGCTGTCTTCATGGTCGTCGAGAAGGACAAATATATGAGAGCTCTCTTTTGTGATGATGTTTTTGAGTTTGTGCTCATTTGTCGGGTCGAAGTTGTGTATTGTGGCTATATTTTCTATTCCAGCTGGAATCGAGTCCGAATGAGTGGTAACTATACTATAGTGTATCTCACCGAAGTGCTCAGCTGCAATTCGTTCGATAAAGGTTTTTGCGACTAATTTGTCAGCCAAAATAACTATTTTTTGCAATTCATATCCATATGTTTTTTTGAGTCGTAATTATACCAAACTCAAACGAAAATTGGCTTTTTAGATTTGGTATTAATAGTTGATTTGTAACATTGTTTGGCGTTGGAACGGGCTTTGCTTTACCTTGATAAAAATAGCGTGGAAAAGGTCAGATGAATAGCGGTTTTTATAGTGCTACAGGCGGTATGGTTACGCAGTTTAATAGACTTGATGTCATATCGAACAACCTAGCGAATCTCAATACAAATGCATACAAGAGGGATGACCTTGTTATTGGGGACTTCAAGCGATTGTATGAAGAAAAACGAGACGAGCTTCCACTTGCAAACAACACAAAAGAGGGTGCAAAGTTTCTCAATCGCTCAATAAATAATGTTCCTCAGGTGGTAGAAGAGTACACTGACCACTCTGTAGGCTCAGTGAAACCGACAGGCAATACGCTTGATGTCGCTCTAAAAGAGGGGGATTTGTTTTTTGGTGTTGAGACTTCTACTGGTATAAAATATACTAGAGATGGCTCATTTTCTATAAGCAAAGACGGCAAACTGGTTACAAAAGAGGGTTTGCCAGTATTGCCAGCAAATTATTATACTGCCAAACAGCACATCACTATTCCTGAGGGTGCGGATGTCTCCTTTGACAAAGATGGAGGGATGCATTACAAGGTAGCTGGAGAAGATTTCAAACTAGAGCCAGACGAGCAACTTCTCGTTGTCAAATTTGAAGATATAAAAAGGCTCAAAAAAGAGGGTTCAAACCTCTATAAGTCACAAGAGCAGGGGATAATCTCTGGCGATAGCGGTATGGTGATGCAAGGTTTTGTGGAAAGCAGTAATATTAACCCAGTAAAAGAGATGACATCACTTATAGAGGTCAATCGATTGGTTGGTATGTATCAAAAAGTAATGGATACTCAGATGAATGACCTCAATAGTGAAGCTATCCAAAAGCTAGCAACTAAAGCATAGAAAATAAGAATAAGTAGGAATTAAAGATGGTAAGATCACTATATACTGGCGCAACGGGAATGACAGCCCAGCAGTTGCAAATAGATGTTGTTTCAAATAATATTGCCAATGTTAATACGATAGGATACAAAAAGGGCAGGGCGGAGTTTGCGGATTTGATGTATCAATCAATGCAGTATGCAGGTGCTTCTACTTCAACCACAACGATGTCGCCTACTGGTATGGATGTGGGTCTAGGTGTCAGACCTACTGCGATAGCAAAGATGTTTACGCAGGGCAACTTCAAAGAGACGGGAAATGACCTTGATGCTGTCATAACTGGTAATGGATTTTTCTCAGTTCAGCTCCCAGATGGGACAACTGCATACACTAGAAACGGTTCATTCAAACTTGACGGCAATGGAACGGTTGTTAATGCGGATGGTTATCCATTGACTCCGCAACTCGTAATTCCACCTGATGCTATGAAGGTGTCTATTGGTGTTGATGGTACTGTTTCTGTTCAACAACCAGGTCAGACAACAATGCAGCAAATTGGGCAGATTCAGACTACAAACTTTGTCAATCCAGCTGGTTTGCATGCTCTAGGCGATAACAACTATATCAATACAACAGCTTCTGGCGACCCAATACAAGGCACTCCTGGGCTAAATGGTTTGGGGCAACTCAAGCAAGGGTTTGTAGAGATGAGTAATGTACAGCTTGTTGAAGAGATGACAGAACTGATTACAGGACAGAGGGCATATGAGGCAAACTCGAAATCGATTTTGACTTCAGATGAGATGCTAGGAATTGTGAATCAACTTAAAAGATAGTTAAGATTATTGTCTATATAATGTTTCCAGATTGTAGCATTGTTTAGTGCACATAAAGGTATTTTGATGGGGTTTGTTTGGCGTGCTGTAACAGTTGTCTTAATGCTGTTATCTATCTGTTCCAGCTCTTTTGCGACACACATAAAAAGCGAAGTTGTCATTGGGGTCTTGGCGTATCAGCCAAAAGCTCAAACGATTGAAGCGTGGCAGCCGCTTGCCGATAAACTCAACAAATCACTACCAGAGTACAACTTCGTGCTCAAAGCGCTCAGCTACAAAGAACTTGATGTTGCAGCTCAAGCTGACACTTTAGACTTTGTATTTACAAACCCTGAACACTACATTGCTCTATCTCGCAAATACTCCATCAACCGCATAGCAACTGTTGTTCGTGCTGGTCAAAATGGAGAGATACTCAAAACATTTGGTGGCACGATAGTTGTTCGTGCAGACAATACCTCTATAAATAAACTCGAAGATATTGCAGGAAATAGAATTGCTGCTGTTGGCAAACAATCTTTGGGTGGTTTTCTGGCGCAAGCAGGCGAAATGCTCAATGCAAAAATGGAAATACCAAAAGATGACTCTTTTTACTTTACCGATACGCCTCACGATAATGTTGTCTATGCAGTGTTAGAAGGCAAAGCTGATGTTGGTTTTATTCGTTCTGGTGTTTTAGAGGGGATGGTTGCTAGTGGCAAGATAAAAGCAGCAGATTTGAAAATAATCAATAAAATAAACGAACCTAGCTATCCATATGCGCTGTCTACGACTTTGTACCCAGAGTGGCCATTTTGCGCATCTCCTCATGTGAATGCTACTCTTTCAAAGCAGGTAGTTTCGGTACTTTTTGCCATACCTGACGGAAGTGATTTGGGTAAAAAAGCGGGGTATTATAGCTGGGGTTCAGCTATGAGGTATGACGCGCTTGAACTATTGATGCAAAGGTTGCGCGTTTATCCTTTTGACGCAGAAAAAAGCATGACAGTTAGAGATTTGTTAGACAAGTTTGGTGTGGCGATAATATTCTTTCTAGTATTTGGTTTCACAGTCACCACTCTTTTGGCTATCCGTTTCTATCGCCTAAAGAGAGAGTTGAACGAACATGTTGAGCAACTAGATAGAGAGGTTAATGCGCGGGTTTCGATTGAGCAAAAGCTTAGGCTTGCAGCAAGCGTATTTGAGCACTCTTCCGAGGGTATCGTAATTACCGATGCCAATAATGTGATTGTTGAGGTAAACGATGCGTTTGAGAACCTCACGGGGTATAGTAGAAAAGAGGTGATAGGTTCAAAGCCTAACATACTCAAATCCGGGAAACATAAGAGTGAGTTTTACGCCAAAATGTATGAGTCAATAAAGCAGACTGGCTCTTGGCAAGGTGAACTTTGGAACAAAAACAAAAAAGGAGAGCTCTATGCCGAGCTCTTGTCTATCAGTGTTATCAAGGATAGAGAAGGCTCTATAATTAACTATGTAGCAATTTTTAATGATATTACTCAAAACAAAGAACAGCACGACAAAATGGCTTATCTTGTAAATTACGACCCTCTAACTGGTTTGGCTAATAGAAGATTTTTGCTGGAGAGACTCAGCCATGCGGTGAGGGTTGCCAAAAGAAGTAGAAATATTGTCGCGATTATTTTTATTGACCTTGATAATTTTAAATATATCAACGATACGCTAGGGCACAATGCTGGTGATGAGTTGTTACTACAGATTGTAGCGAGACTAAATGATATTACTAGAGAATCGGACACACTTGCTCGTATGGGTGGTGATGAGTTTGTTTTGTTGGTTGAAAATATCAATAGTGAGGAAGCTTTGGCGGCGTTGGCTCAAAAAGTAGTAGATGCCATATCTCCAAGCTATATAATTGAAAAGACGACAGTGTTTACAAGTGCAAGCGTTGGTGTTAGTATGTTTCCAGATGATGGAGAAGACATAGAAGTACTGATGAAAAAAGCAGATATGGCAATGTATCAGTCGAAAGAGCATGGCAAAGATCAATTCTGCTTCTTCTCTGACCACCTAGAAAATGAACTAAAAAACAGACTGTCAATGCTCTCTGAAATCCGTCAAGCTATAACAAATAAAGAGTTATTCTTGTGTTATCAGCCACAAGTCGACTCAAGGGATGGCAAAGTGATAGGTGTAGAGGCACTTGTGAGGTGGAGGCATCCAGAGAAAGGTGTCTTGTTTCCTTTGGAATTTCTCGCATTTGCAGAGGATGACAATCTGATTATGCACTTATCAGAAATTGTACTCTCAAAAGCAATGACAACATTAAAAGATTTTGCTAGCAGAGGCATGGATATTGGTTACATGTCTATAAATATTGCAGATAGGCAGTTCAAAGATAGACAGTTTGTTCAAAAAATCAAGCAAGCACTAGAGTTTTTTGGCATAGAGCCATCAAAAATAAAGCTGGAGCTACCTGAGGCAACGGTTACAGGTAATATAAATGAGTCCATCTTGAAACTGACGGCCCTTAGAGATATTGGCGTTAAGATTGCAATAGATGGTTTTG
Organism: uncultured Campylobacteraceae bacterium; assembly: GCA_964577355.1. Lineage (GTDB taxonomy): Bacteria > Campylobacterota > Campylobacteria > Campylobacterales > UBA6016 > CAZNYV01. The sequence goes on along the minus strand of CAZNYV010000117.1, from coordinate 1,475 downwards.
GTACAGGATACGCTTCGATAGGGCATATCAAAAACTTTCCAGTTGATCAGCTCAAAATTGACAAGTCATTTGTGCATAATACTGGCACAGGTCATATTGATGAAAATATCATAGCGGCAATAATAGCAATGAGTCAAGCGCTTGGTATTGAGATAATGGCTGTTGGTGTAGAGACAAAAGCACAGTATGACTTTTTGATGGCGAAAGGGTGCTACCTAGTGCAAGGAAATTATTTTTACGAGCCAAAAACGCTCGAAGAGCTAAGTGGCATTTTGAGTTAAGCTAGTTTTTCTTGTCCGATTCTGTATAGCGCAAAGTCGTATTTTATAGGGTCTGAGCTATCAAACTCTCGTAGTTTTTCTGTTATTTTTATGGCGGAGCCTAAATTGTAAGACCCTTTGTCTAATAATCCTATTCTTTTTGAGACATTGAAAGTATGTGTATCAAGCGGAAGTATTAGCTCGCTTTTGTCAACTCCACTCCAAAGCCCCATATCAAGCTCATCATGACGAACCATCCATCTAAGATACATCATCCATCTCTTCATCGGAGAGCCGCTTGGAGATACGCTTTCGTTTCCGACCAAAAAATCAAAGCCATGTGTCTTGGTATTTGCCTCAAGTCTGATATATTTGATGATATTTGCTATTCCGTCTGTTGGTAGTTTTTGGTTTTTATAGCCATCCAAAAAAAGCTCATTTAGGCTGATTTTTTGATTTTTTAGTTTTGCAATGATAGTAATAAAATCAATAATATCACTGCTGGTTTGGAATCTATAGTAGTGGTTTTGCAATGCTTTTTTGATAGTAGTTTCTGATTCGTTGAGTAGCTTGAATTCAAGTGTTCGCAGGAACTTTACTATCAAAGATGCCTTGCCATAGGCAAACAAAGCGCAGATGAGTGATATATATTCGTCACGATAATCCCTAGCTACGATTAGCGGGTCGGGTCTGTTTGTCTCACACAACTCACCATCACAGTTTCGTTTGGCATACTCTGTGTCTAGGAGGATTTTTAAATCCATATACTATACTCGATAAAGCTAATTATGTGCATACTCCACTCGATTTCTACCATTTTGCTTGGCTTTGTATAGTAGTTTGTCAACATTGTCTATAAGCGTTGTTCTGCTGTCTTCTGGAGTGTATTCGTGCACCCCAAAGCTGCATGTGATGGACAGCCCCTCTATTTCACTGCTTTCTGTGACAGCTCGTAGCTTTTCTGCCAAAATAACAGCTTGTAGTAGGTTTGTGTTTGGGGTTAGAATGATAAATTCTTCTCCGCCATATCTAGCAATAAAGTCACTGGAGCGGATATTGTTTTGCATTAGTTTTGCCAAGTTTTGTAGAACCAAATCACCCTTATGATGTCCGTATGTGTCGTTGATTTTTTTGAAATAGTCGACATCGTATATGATAATACAAAATGGGATATTTGTATATCGTTTGGATTTTTCTATTAGAAATTCTGCCATT
>CAZNYV010000116.1:0-6534 GCA_964577355.1 uncultured Campylobacteraceae bacterium | reverse complement strand
ATTTTTTTATCGATGATTTTTTTGAGAGTATTTGCTCTTTTTCTGATGGTTTTGTCGTCTATCTTCTCTTTCATCTCGTATGCTTTTGTACCTTCCTCGTCAGAGTATTCGAAGACATTTACCGCATCAAAATCAAACATCTCTATAAACTCAGCAAGCTCAACAAAATCCTCTTCGCTCTCTCCAGGGTGCCCGACAATGACGCTTGTTCTGACAAAAGAGTCCTTGACGGCTCGCATTTCATTTAGCAGCTCAACTGTTTTGTGTCTGCCAAATCCTCTTTTCATCACTCTTAGCATATGCTCCGAGATGTGTTGTATCGGCATATCAAAGTAGTTTTGCACTTTTGGCGAGGCGGCTATTGTGTGGATGAGCTTTTTGCTCGTTGTCGATGGGTATAGATATAGCACTCTGGCGTAAAAATCTCCACTCATCTCATCTATGGAGTGTATGAGTGAGACTAGACCGTTTTTGTCATTCAGATCTAGTGCATACGATGATGTATCTTGCGCTATGAGCGAGAAGTCGTAGAACCCTTTTTTGTTTAGTGCGGTTATCTCTTTTGTGACGGAGATTGCTGTTCTGGAGTGAAGCTTGCCCTTGAATGACGGTATTGCACAAAAAGAGCAAGATTGATTGCACCCCTCTGCTAGCTTGATATATGCGTGATAGTTGGAGTTGATGATGACTCTCTCCTCGCCATCCGCCAAAAATACGCCACTCGAGTATTTACCGCTTTTTTGAGCTATCAATTCATCTATCTTGGCATAATCCGCTACACCTGTAAATATATCCACCTCTACAAGTTCTGCTTGGAGTTCGTTTTTGTATCTCTCGGATAGGCAACCAGCCATGATGAGGGTGGAGCCTTTTTTGCGTTTTTTATCTAGCCCAAGCACGGTGTTGATACTCTCGCTCTTGGCACTTTCTATAAAACCGCAGGTATTGACTATGAGAACATCCGCATTTTCGGCATCATGTGTTAGCTCGTACTCGCCGAGGCGGGCTAACATGACCTCTGTGTCTACTTGATTTTTGGAGCATCCGAGGCTGACAATATGAAGTTTTTTGCTCACTTTGCCCACACCTTTTTTAGATTATCCATTTTTGCACCCATTCCGCTTAGGAGTTTGTCGGCTATTATTATTGCAGCCATCGCACCTGCTACGACTGCGCCTCGAGCTGCAATACACGGATCGTGTCTGCCAGTTAGTTCCAAAGTAGTCTCGTCACCATCTACAGTTATGGTTTGTTGAGGTACAAAAATAGATGGTGTTGGCTTGAAATGTATTTTGAGCTTGATTTCATCTCCGTTCGAGATACCACCAAGTATGCCACCAGCGTGATTTGTGACGAAGCCATCTTTTGTGATTTGGTCATTGTTTTGACTGGCTTTCATCGCTGATACTCGTACTCCATCGCCTATTTCCACAGCTTTAACCCCGTTGATTCCCATCATGCCCTCCGCCAATGCAGAATCTAGCTTGCCATAAAGTGGGTCGCCAAGACCAGCTGGAGCGTTTTTGATAGATATGAGCACCGCTCCTCCGACTGAGTCGTGAGCATTTTTGGCTGTTGTTATTTCATCTTTCATAGCTTGTTCTTGTGATTTGTCCAGAGCGAAAATCTCGCTAGTTGTCGCGAAAGTGTAGTCTTCACTCTCACAAACTATGGTTCCGATTTGACAAGTGCCATATTCTACGGTGATTCCAAGCTCTTTTAAAATCAATTTGGCTACCGCGCCAGCTGCCACTCTAGCCGCTGTCTCTCTAGCACTGCTTCGTCCGCCTCCTCGATAATCTCTGAAGCCATATTTGGCAGTGTATGTATAATCAGCGTGCCCAGGACGAAAAAGGTTTGCAACCACTCCGTAGTCGGTTGATTTTTGGTTTTCGTTGTAGATGACTATGGCTATTGGTTGCCCTGTGCTTTTGCCTTCAAAAGTTCCGCTGAGGATTTTTGCGGTGTCGGACTCTTTTCTAGGTGTTGAGAAGCTATTTTGTCCAGGGCGTCTTTTGTCAAGCTCGCTTTGGATAAATGCTTCATCTATCGCAAGCCCTGCTGGCACACCATCAATCACACAACCAATAGCCTCGCCATGCGACTCACCAAATGTAGTAACTCTAAAAATCTGCCCAAAACTATTCATGTGTAGCCTTTAACTTTTCTATTGCCTCTTTTGCACAAGCTTGCTCAGCATCTTTTTTATTTCTACCAAGAGCTTCTGCGTATCTATTACCGTCGATGTTGACACACATCTGAAACTCTTTTTGGTGGTCTGGGCCACTGCTTGAGAGCAAAACATATTCGGGTGTGACACCAAATCTAGCTTGGGTGATTTCTTGCAAAGTAGTTTTGTAGTCTTTGAAAAGCGTATCAAAGTCGATTTTTGGAAATACCTTTTCAATAAGCTCCATCGCTACTCGCTTGCTCTCATTAAGCCCAGATTCGAGATATATTGCTCCAAGCATTGCCTCGAATGCATCTGCCAAGATAGATGGTTTGAATCGCCCACCGTTTTTTTCCTCAGCTGGGGAGAGTGCTATAACGCCACCTAGTCCAATTTCGATTGCTACGCGACTAAGCCCCGCTTCGTTTACGATAGAAGCTCTGATTTTGCTCAGTTCGCCCTCTTTTGCATTTTGAAATTTTGCATAGAGATACTCGGCGATGACCAGTCCAACGACCGCATCGCCCAAAAACTCTAACCTTTCGTTGTTATAAGGCTTCTTTGAGCTTTTGTGTGTCAATGCCTCGTCAATCAATTTTCTATTTTTGAACTCATATTTTATGGTTTTTTCTAAATCTCTGTAATTCATATCTTTTCACTTTTGTATTTTTCTGCTACTTCTCTTGCCATATTATCACACTCTTCATTTTCTGCGTGTCCTGCGTGCCCTTTGACCCATATTGCATTGACCTTGTGAGTTTTTGAGACTATCAGATATTCCTGCCAAAGCTCTGGATTTTTGACATTTTTGAACCCTTTTTTGACCCAGCCATTTAGCCACTCGTTGATGCCACGACACACATAGCTGGAATCGCTGTACATATCAATCTCGCAAGGCTCTTTGAGGGTTTTTAGGGATTCTATGACGGCTGTTAATTCCATTTGGTTGTTGGTTGTGTGAGCCGCACCTTCGCTTAGGCGTTTTTCATGCACTTTGTCACCAGTTTTGAACCGAAGTATCGCACCCCATCCACCAGGTCCTGGATTGCCAAGGCATGAGCCATCGCAATAAATCTCGATTTTTTTCATGAAAAAGACTCCATATAAAGCGGTCTTGTTGATTTTTTGACTATTTTTGGTGTGATTTCACATGTTGAGAGACTCATACATTTTTTGCAAATCGGGAAGTAGTCAAGCTCCTCTTTGCCACACTGTGAACATCGGTATTCAAACAGCATCTCCGCGATATTTTTCTCATACACTAGACTCATTAGTTCAAGCTCAAAATTATCAAAGTTGTCACATGATATCAAACCTTTTGCAGCGAATAGCTCTGTTAGTGGTTTTGAGTCACTTACTTTTTGCAACTGAGCCACGCTAGGCCATGCTGCCCACAATATATCTAGCAGATATTTTGCACTATCCGATTCTTTTGCCAGTTCTAACAGTTCATCTTGCTTGTTGTTGGCTGACAAAATCTTCGCTCTCTCTCTGATAAAATAAGGCTCAGTGGCTAAATTATCGGCGAGAGTGCCATCTTTGGCTGATTGCATATTGGCAAAAAACTTGCTACATCTATTGTATTTGACATCTATTTGCGTTAGTGCCTCTAGTGCTCCGAGGGGGTCACTGTAGTCATTTGAGAGTGCGGAGATAGCTATTAGTTCTTTTAGGGCTGGTTCATTTCTAGGTTGGAGCCTCAGAAGCTCTATCAACACAGTCTTGGCTCTGCCTAGAAAGCCTAGCTTGACGAAACTTCTAGCGAGCGAGAGCATGATTTTGGAGTTTGTGTCTTTGTCTGTGCGGACTGTGTGTTTGAGTATGAGAGTGAAGAACCGAGCCGCCTTCTCATAGTCTCCAGATAAAAAATATCCATTTGCCGTGACATAAAGCATTTTTGCTGAGTTTGGGAATTCGGTTATCAGCCTTTCGAACTCATCTTCGTCTGCTGATACTCGTGCAAAATTCTCTACAAACCGCTCAAGTTGCTTTGATTTTTGTGTTTTTTTGTAATGCGATAGTGCTGAGTTGATAATCCAGACGAGGAGGATGATGGAGAATAACGAGATGATGCCGACTAGCGGGTCACGGTACTCTATAAATCCCATTCCGCTAGCCTGAAAAGTTATTTGTACGCTTTGATAGCGTCGTCTAGGATTTTTGTCGCAGACGCTAAATCTTCAAAACCTTTTACTTTTACCCATTTGTTTGGCTCTAGCATTTTGTAAGTCTCAAAGAAGTTTTTGATTCTATCAACTGTGATTTTTGGTAGGTCGTCGATTGATTTGATGTCTTCGTATCTTGGGTCTAGTTTTTTGACAGGAACTGCAAGGAGTTTTTCATCCATTCCGCTCTCATCTTCCATGATAAGCACACCGATTAGTCTAACCTTGATAACGCATCCAGCTTGCAGTGGGTATTCGTTTAGCACTAGTACATCCGCTGGGTCGCCATCGTTGCTAAGCGTATTTGGCACGAAGCCGTAGTTTGCAGGGTAAAACATCGCAGAATACATTACTCTATCAACAACAACCGCCCCAGAGTCTTTGTCGATTTCGTATTTTATGTTGCTTCCATATGGTATTTCGATTACTGCATTGATTGCGTTTGGGTTTTCACCGATTTCAATTTTTGATAAATCCATTTTGACACCTTTCTTTTTTGTGGTCGGCAATTCTAGCAAGATTTGGCAAAAAAATATTTTGGATAGTTTTATAAGAATTAAACATTTTTACAAGAGTAATTGAGATAAAATTTAAATATATACCTAATATAAAGGCAAACCATGAATCTTATTTCAAAAATAAGCGTCTCAATAGCTGTTGTGGCGGCACTTAGTGGAAATGTGTACGCAGCAAAACACAAAAAAAATTCCAATAGTAGTAGTGATAATAACACAACCGAAGCGAGCAAGAATAAAACACCAGGACAACAAGATGGAGCTGTTGTATCGCCTGAGCGTATGAAAGAAGCTGTTGATCTCTACAGCGCTGGTAAGTTTGCTGAAGCATACAAGATATTTAATGCGCTCTTTGCGCTCAAAGGTGACGATGCGAGAGTGAATTTTTATTTGGGTAGATGTGCTACCGAGCTCAAATTGTATGATGAGGCGTTGGAAGCTTTTGAACGGGTGCTTATGGTAGAGCCTGAGCATGTCAGAAGCAGAATGGAGATGGCCAGAATATATTTCGAAGAGCAAAACTTCGATAATGCAGAAGCAGAGTTCAACAAAGCACTAGAATTCCCAATGCCAAAAGAGGTGAAAGAGCAAATCAAAATGTTTCTACAAGCTATAGCGGATAGCAGACAGAAGCATTTTATCAGTGGAGCATTTATCCTTGGTTTTGGGATGGATAACAATGTGGCAAACGATATTGGTCAGACTTCATATGTGCCTCAAAATTTAGGTCTAACACTTACTGGAAACAAACCAATATTTGACTATTCTATGAGTGAAACACTCGCGGTAAATCATACATACAAGATAAACAAAGAGGGTCTTAGCTGGGCAAATAGTTTGGTAGTTTACAATCAACAATATAGACAAGATATTGCAGCAAATGTTCTTTTTATGCAGATTGGTTCAGGACTAAACTACAAAACTGCGAAATATGAAGTGAGTGTAACACCTACAATAGAAAATCTCAAGTATGGTGTGACGCACACTGACCCATCATACCATGATGGTTTTGGTAGGATTTCTAGCTTTTTTAGTAATCTGTTTATGGTGGATAGAATGGTTGATACAATGGATGCTGTTGGTATTAACGAGAAATTCTCCATGCCACTTCCAGAGAAGATGTCTGTAGATCAGTCTTTGGGCTACAAATATCAATATTTCAAAACAACAGCTGGGATGGATGCAAAAGTCATAGACTTGTCGATTGGTATCAAGAAAGCGCTCGATGAAGGCAGGGGTATTGGTGTTACTGTGACAGATTCTAGAAATATCCAAGCAGATGAGACAAAAAGCAGAACGGATGTTGACCAAAACTCACAAAGTCTCAAAATAGAGTATTCGCTGCCAGTTGCTAAATACTTTGATTTGTCAATGAATGCAATGATTAAAAAAGTTAACTATGGAGATGTTGATCACTCTTTTGGTGTAAAACAACAGGATGTCCAGAGAAGTTTCGGATTCTCTGCAACCAAAATGCTTAGTCAAACGACCATACTGGGCGCATCGTTTAATAGGGTGTTCAACTCCTCTACTATAGACAACAAAGTCTATCAAAAAACCACCGCAGGCATTAGTCTTACAAAAGCTTTCTAAGGAGCCAATTATGAAAACTTTAATTTTAATAGCACTTCTCCTCCCCTCCCTCCTATTCTCCTCCATAGGTAAGATAACAATCTCCTCTGGA
>CAZNYV010000115.1:0-6640 GCA_964577355.1 uncultured Campylobacteraceae bacterium | reverse complement strand
TGATTTTGCCAGAAACCATCAAGAGCGACAATGCAGAAACAGTCCCTATGATTTCTAGCAAAATTATCGGATGGAGTATCAAAGAAATCGCATAAGAGAGCTTCCGCAAAGCTAGTTTGCGGAAGGAAGTGTAGATTTAGAGAGTGTTTTTGAATAGTGTAAACATACCCCAGCCAAAATAGATAGCCATCCAAATCATCAATAGCCAAAGCGTAGCAAATCCTAGTCTCCTGACAGCTGGATTTTTGTCGCAATCGTATACAGCAGTTTCGTTTTTGCCGACTTTCCAAGCCATAGTAACGATAAAAGCTATACCAGTGAAGCCCAAAACAACAAATGTCAAGAGGAACATCACTATACTAGGAATCTCAAGATTGACAGGATAGCTATAAACATCATATCCCAAATTGCTCATTATCGAATACTTAATATATTCTCTAACAGCAGATATTAATAGAGCAACAACCACAAGCACACCCGTAGTCGCATAGCTATTTTTGCTACTTCTGGAAGCCATCGCCAACAAGATGACAACAGATACAACAGTAGCTATGATTAGAGGATTGAATAGTAGATTTTCCCTAAGCATCCAAGCCGCAAACAACGCAGCACTTATCACTAGACCTACAACAGCCATTTTTGTACCCATCTGTTTTGTGAAAGTGATATAGGACTCTGCAAAATCTTTTCTAGTGCTCAAAAAGTCACTGTAGTTTTGCAAAAAGATACCAGTAACTGGCACAGCCAAACTCACCATAAAAGCAAGCCTTAGGACATCATAGTGGAAATTGAGCCCAGAAGTATCAACTACACCATTTGGCGCATACCACTCCATCCATTTTGTAGGTTGGATGGACTCTACTGAGAAATTGTGCATGATGACACCTGCAAAGACAAGTACAAAAAACGAAATCAAACCTATCAAAGAGTTGCCGAACTTCCCAGCTTTATTAGCAAATGAATACCAATAATACATCGTATAGCCGACTACAAGAGAGTATATAAACACAAATACCCAGACACCAGAAAGTGTATTTGCCACATACCAGTTCGGATCATAAATAACTTGTGTAAATAGCAGTGGCGCAATACCAAGCAAAATCAGCAAAGAAACACTAAGTTTGCCAGTCTGAATCAAGTGAGGCGTCAGAATTTTCCAGTTTTCATCCATCCTTTGTCTAGTCGTACCGTAAAGAGACAGTCCCATCGAACCCAAAGCTAGCAAAACAAAAGCTGCATGCAGTGCCCATGTGAGCACATAGAGCCCTTGGAAAACTATCGGATAAAATGGCACGCCCGCATGGTCTCTAAGGGCGTTTAAAATAGTAGCATCCATATAACCTCCTTTATTGTTGTTGAGCCGCAAGCCAAGTGGCTATAGCATCATACTCTTCATCAGGAAGAGCTATTTTCGGCATATAAGGCACCAATCCAGCGCCTATAACATCTTTCATATATGATTTTATAGAGTCATGGTCTTTTGCTGGAAGCAATTTCGCTAGAGGTCTATATTTGCCATCTTTTTCGAGAGAGTGGCAGTTTGAACAAGCCATTTTTGCTAGCAATTCACCCGCTTGCATTTTGTTTTCTGGTGTGATTGTTTTGAGGTTTGCAGGCACAAACGGAGCAACCTTGAGAAGACCATTTCTGGCTACGATGTCGACTTCGCTTTTGATACCTTTACCTGGTACATCTCTAGCTATGATTTGATTGCTATAGATATATTGACCTGCGACATAAGGTTTTCTGAGGCTCTCTCTTAGTTTTTCACCTGGCCACAAACCAGCTACCAAAATCACCAAAACCATCACGGAGGCAAGTTGCACACTAATCCATTTAGGTTTGAATATCGCTATTGCAAAATAGACCGTAAATGCAGCAGTCAAGATAAGTCTGCTTTCAATAATACCTGGTAGCAATTTACCAAGCAATACTTTTGCATTTTCAGGAAGAGTACCTATGTACCACATGAAGAAGAACAGTGTCAAAAAGCCACCAATCGTGCTGATAACACCCATTGTTTTGGTCATTTCGGCACCAAGTTCAGGGTTCTCTCTTCTCAGCGCACTTGAGATAACAAGACCGATAATACCCGATGCCATAATCATAAAGCCTATTCTGAGGAACATATGAGGGAATGTATTGACCCCAAAGAACGCATCACTCGCAGAACCAGTAGTGTAGAACTGCTGTGTTCCAGGCCACATCATAAAGCTTATAATACCAATGATAAGCGCCAGCGTACCGACAGATGCCAAGGCAAATGTATATGTAAGCCTTAGATGAGTTTTTCTATCTATCTTGTCTATAAAATAAATCAGTGCAAAAACACCTATAACTTCATAGATAAAAAATACCCACTCCGTAGCCCATACCCACACAAAGTTGTGTATAAGCGCGCTTATACCTCTAGGGCTCGCCGCCGTAGCTGTATACCAGATGCCAGGACCAGTAATCGAACCGATAACATATGAGAAAATCAGCAAAAACATGCCGTATTTTTTCATATAGCCGTAAATCTCAGGCCTATCCTCTTTATACGCTTTGTGAGCCAAAAAGGCAAACAGTAATGCCGCACCTACTGAAGTATGCGAAGCCAAAATGTGTATGGTTCCAGTAATCCCCATCAGCCAAGCCGAGCCGATTTCTGGAACATAAAAAACAGGGAAAAGCCCTAATATTTCTTGCACTATATCCTCCTTATAATTTTTGCGCTCCAAATACTAACTATGATAAGTTAATTGAGTGTTAGGAAGCAATCAATCTTATGATAAATTTTGAGCAGATTCAAAATTGTGCCGACCCAAAAAACTATATATATTTAATATGTATTGCAAAACTAACATTTAATTAACACTCTTTTCTTATGATACAAATTCCTTATGATACATATCAATCTGACAGCAATAGGACACAGATAAAACAATGGTAAATATATTGTTTGTTGAAGACAACAGGTTATATGCAGAAACTTTGCTAGATTACTTCCAAGATGATTTACTCAAAATAGATTTGGCTACAAACAGAGAAAGCGCAATAGAGCTTTTTTACAGAAAAATATATGATATATTCCTTGTGGATATTTGTATCCCTATGGAGGATGGTTTTCGACTGATAGAAGAGATAAGATCATGCTCAAACAATCCAATCCTCGCACTAACAAGCCTCAACGACTCCTCGCATGCCATGCACGCTTTTGCACTTGGATGTGACGACTTCATAAGAAAAACATGCGACATGTCCGAGATAAAAGAGAGAATAATCTCAAAAAGACTCAAACAATTCGCTAGTTGTAGCGATAGCGTGGATATGGGAGACGGTTTTAGATATTGTATTTTATGCAAGACTCTTTACTCTGGAGGCGAAATGATAAAAATTACTCCATTTGAAAGCGCAATACTGTCCGTCTTGGTAGAAAGAAGAAATTGTTACATAGCGCACGATGTTTTGCATAGACTGATATATCCTGCTGGCAGCGGTGAGAGTTCATCTTTGAGATTTCACATAATGTCACTCAGAAAAAAACTAGGCGTCGACAAAATAGAGTCCACTAGGGGGTTTGGGTACAAGCTAATTGTCTAAAATAGAAATTTTAAATATCTTATTATGTAAAATGCTCAAAAATAACAGACGAGGCGAGCACTTTGCATAAAATACTATTCGTAGAAGACAGCATACTTTATGCTGAGACACTTATTGATTTTTTGAGTGACTATAGTTTTGAGATAAGCCATGTCACAAATCAGCGAGACGCTCTCGAAAAACTGTACAAAGAAAACTTCGACCTATACCTGCTAGATATAAATCTCGAAAGCTCCAACGGAATAGAGCTTCTGTCTTCCCTTCGAGCCGCAAACGACACTAAACCTGCTCTGTTTTTGACTAGTGACTCATCATCGACCACAGCCGTAGAATGCTTCCAAGTCGGGTGCGATGACTACATACGCAAAAATTGTGATATGGACGAGATAGCTGAAAGAATCAAACTTACACTCAAAAAATGCTATCCACAAAAAAACTCTCTAGTCGCTCTAGGCGATGGCTATTGGTACAATATTGAAGAAAAAATAGTATTGCAAAACGACTTGGTCATTGAGCTTGCACAAAAAGAGCTGACACTGCTAGAGCTATTAATCAAAAAAAGGGGTAGCACAGTACTTTGGGATGAGATAACAGCTGAGCTTTGGTCGCCATCGGAAAATATCAGCTTTGCTAGCGTACGAGTATATATCAATGCACTCAAAAAGATACTAGGCAAAGATGCTATCAAAAATATCAAAGGAGTCGGATATAAACTCTCGATTTAGCCAGATAGCGCTCGGCTCCATAGTCGTATTTGTAATAATGTTTTTTCTATTTTTATCACTTGGAGAGAGGTTTTTTTCTCTTGAGCATAGCTTGATTTTTGGCTTCCTAGCCTTTGTTCTTGCGGTAATATTTAGCTTGTGGATGATTTTTACAAAATCAATGCACTCATATTACACAACCAAATTTGAGGCTATCGACAAAAGTGCAAAAGAGACGCTGCATGAGCTCTCAACACCAATAGCTACAATACAAGCCAACTGCAAGCTACTCACAAACTCTACAAACGAACCAAAAGTAACACAGAGAATCAACCGAATATCAAAAGCAGCCGAAAGGCTAACTGAGCTTTATGAAGAGCTTGAATGGACGATAAAAAATGACTCAGGAGTGCAACCGCAATCAAAAGTGATGTTTGATGAACTGATAGAAACAATCATCAATGATTTCACTCAAAAAGCAGTAGACAAAAATATCAAAATCACAAAAGAAACTGAGCAGATGATGCTCCAGATAGACCTTTTTGGACTCAAAAAAGCAGTCTCAAACATCATAGACAACGCCATAAAATACGCCGACAACAATACAACTGTGGAAATAATCCTAAAGTCAAAAATATTGACAGTCAAAAATAGTGGCATCGAAATAAAGGCGGAAGAGCTTTTGTCTATCTTTGACAAATATTACAGAGGAGAGCACGATCAAAAAGGCTACGGAATCGGTCTAAATATGGTCAAAAACTTTTGTGACAAAAATAATATTGACATCAAAATAAACTCTCAAAACAAAACCACCACCATAGAATTGGGATTTACCAGCTTTTAATATACATTCATATATAATTCGCGACTTTTTTAAAAAAATAACAAGGAATAACGATGAAAAAAGACCTTCATCCAGCACTTGTAGAGTGTTCAGTATCATGTGTTTGCGGTAATAAATTTTCGATTTTATCTAACCAACCAGACATGAGAGTTGACCTTTGCAGTAAATGCCACCCTTTCTTCACAGGTGAAGAAAAACTAGTCGATGCCGCTGGTAAAGTTGAGAAATTCAAGAAAAAATACAACATGGCATAAAAATTTGCGCCGACTAGTTCGGCGTGAACCTACACAAAATTGCTAAAACTCCTCCCAACCCCAATAGGAAATATCCAAGACATCACACTCAGAACAATAGAAGAGCTCAAAAAAGCTGAAATAATATTTTGTGAAGATACGAGAGTATCGAAGCGACTTTTGTTTTTGTTACACGATAAATTGGCTATTGATTTTGGACAAAAAGAGTTTATACCACTTCACTCCCACAATGAAGAAGAACAGATTTCAAAGTATTCTGAGCTGATAAAAAACAAGCAATGCGTCTATGTTTCAGATGCTGGCACACCATGCATATCAGACCCAGGTGCCAAACTTGTCCGTTTTTGTCAAAGCGAAAATATCAAATATGAGGTACTCCCAGGTGCAAACGCACTACTGCCTGCTTATTGCGCTAGTGGATTTGATGAGAATAGATTTCTGTTTTATGGTTTCTTACCACACAAACAAGCCGATAGAAGATTTCAGCTAAAAGAAGAGCTAGCAAGCAACAAAGTGCCTGTAATTTTTTATGAATCACCACACAGATTAATAGATTTTTTGCAAGACCTCTCAGAGCTATTTCCAGATAGAAAGATTTTTCTAGTCAAAGAACTAACAAAAATGTATGAGGGATTCTATAGTGGCAGCACAAAAGAGCTTTTCGCAGAATTGAAAAATGAAAAAATACTCGGAGAATGGGTAGCAGTAGTTGATATATCGGGATGCAAGCCAAACTCTATCAATCTCGATATAGAGGAACTCAAAGGGCTCAGTTTGCCAAAAAAAGAGCTGGCAAAACTAATTTCAAAAATCACTGGCGAAAGCCCAAAAGCACTCTACGAACAACTGCTCTAACAAATAAAATCTCGAAAAACACTCTTTTTGACTCGAAAACCCTATTTTTCGAGTTGCCCTTTAGCCGTAATTGGATAAAATCGCGCCCATGATTATATATGGAAAACAAGTATTTTGGCACTTAGCCAGCACCAAACCAGAGCTATTTGAGGAAGTTTACCTCACAAAAGAGATTAAAAAAGATGAGTTCCAAAAAGTCGGCAAACTAGGCGTAAAAGTCTTGCGACTAGATGAAAAAAAAGCTCAAGCACTAGCTAGGGGTGGCGCACATCAGGGCTTCTTGGCAAAGATAAAGCCAATAGAACTCAAAAGTCTATCTGAGATAAAGAAATGCGACTTCTTGCTAGTATTGGTAGGAGTTACCGATATGGGCAATATAGGCTCTCTCATCATGAAGTATT
>CAZNYV010000114.1:6147-6663 GCA_964577355.1 uncultured Campylobacteraceae bacterium | reverse complement strand
GTATCTAATCTCTCGATATTGTCGCGGGTGAGCTGTATCCATTCTTCTTTGAGTGATTTACATTCTTCCGATGTAATCTGTGTGATAGCACCAACTTCACGATTACAGTATACTTTGAGTTGGTCTTTGAGCTCCACTATCTCAATATGCAAACTACCTTGTTTATTTATAGCCTCTGAAAAGCTTTTTTTCCAATACTCGCTTGCTCTCTCCATGATATTTAGCTGATTTTTGAGCTCTACTATCTCACTTAGATACTTAGTAATTTGTAGTGCACTTGCTTCTTTGTTTTCTTGGAGCTCTTTGTCTTTGGCTTCAAAGTGGTCAAATATTTGGTCTATAATTCCAAATGCTCCATCGTCATTGAAAGCTATATTATGGTCAGTTGTTTGTTTTTCATCCCAATATATTTTGATTTTCTCTTTTATATTTTCTCTATCCATATTTCTCTCCTCAAAAATCCCTCATCCATCACGACGAGGGAAGCTAATTTCACATACCGCGTGCTGAACCGTT
>CAZNYV010000114.1:1732-6137 GCA_964577355.1 uncultured Campylobacteraceae bacterium | reverse complement strand
GTCGTGGGTGGATAAAGTTTGCACTCTTAGTTTATTTGACGTCAGCAACTCTATACCCACTCACCAACTGCCCGATAACCGACGGGCGACGGACTTGTTAAATAAGTTTGGTTCCTAGTTGCTTCTCTAGTTGATTCTACACCCGATAGGGCTGAGAGAGAGCACGGTATGCCCTCTGTCCGCACTAAGCAGAGCGACGCGCCAAGTGCTCCTGTATCCATCTAGCTTCGTCAGCAGTGTATTTCCTATGCTCTATGTCGATGCTACCGCTGGAAGGTGTCGTGGGCGTGGACTTAGGTCTGCCCATCGGCTTTGGCTCTTGTGTGGCTTTTTGAGCGGTGTATCTCTGAGCGTCTTTGAGTTTTTTGGCTTGTTTTTGTTTTGCTGCGAGCGTCTTGTCAGCTCGCGACTTCTCCCTCGCATCGTATATCATTCGCTCCATCTCAGTCATATTGGCGAGCTTTTTGTCGTGGTATCTCTTGTTGGCTAGTTGTCTGATTCTAGCTCGTGCCTCTGGACGCTTTTTGTACTCACGGTTGTAAGCTAGTCTAGCTTCTCTTTGTTCGGGTGTCTCGGTCATGCTACCGCTCCAAAAAGTGAATATGAGTCTTGCTCTTTTGCTTTTTCTATCTGTCTAAATATCATCTCGACTACCGCTACCGTCTTGCTATTGCCAGTTTGCTTGTACATTTGGCTATCGCTTACAACTTGGCGGAATGTATCGGGGAAGTCTTGGAGTCTTAGGCATTCTCTAGGTATGAGTTTGCGGATTCTGTAGCTATCTTGCAATAGATTGTTATGCTCGAAGCAGCTGGAACTAATCGTCGGGCATACCTCATGCTCTCCGCCATTATTTTTGCCTCGTGGCAACTGTAATATTTTTGGTTCTATCACATTTGGCGATTGCCTTATGTTTTTATTGGCGCAGATTGCTTTTATTGTCGGAGCAATATTGTCTAGCGTTGAGCCAACTTTTTTGTTTGCCCATCTCTCAATCATACTTTCTTGGATATATCCCATCGCATATCCATGTGTGCCGGCACATATCGCTGGAGCTTCTTTTGCCGTGTCGTGAAGCGCATTGCCCTGGGACTGTTTGTTGTATTCCGTAAATGGTTTATTCAGATAGTATTTCTCATCCACTTCACTCTCTAACACATCACGGAGTTTTTTGGTCAGTGGTATTTTTGGAGCAAATTGGAAGCGATAATATTCGTCCATATCCAAAAAGCCGACTATAAATATCCTCTCTCTATTTTGAGGGATACCGTAGTCTTTGGAGTTCAAGACTTCATAGTGGCAGTTATAGCCGATGTCTCGAAAAACGCTAAGGAAGTCTTTGAGTGTCTGACCGCCTTTGTCACTCACCATGCCTTTGACATTTTCGTACACAAAATATCTAGGTCGTACTTCATCTATGATGCGGAAGTATTGCCATATCAGCTGACCTCTTTTGCCTTCTACTCCTGCTCGCAGTCCAGCGATAGAGAAGTCCTGACAAGGTGAGCCTCCGACTATCACATCTACTTTGCCTCTGTATGGTTTGCCGTCCATATCGTTTATATCAGCGTGGAAGTGGGCATCGTCTATTTCATAGTTTGCCTGGTAACTTTGTCTAGCGTATTTGTCCCATTCACAAGCAAAGATGGTTTGTGCGTCAGGATAGACTCTTTTTATAGCTTGCTCGGCACTGCCTATGCCGCTGAATAGTGTTCCGATTATCACTTTGTACCCCTATGGTTGTTTTCCCAATTATCATTGATGTTATCCATGAAGTTGTAATCTTTGCAGCTTGCGATGACCACAACCTTGTCCACCTTGACCTCTGGAGTAGCTATCGTATAGGTCACAATATGCACTACTGATACTATCACCAATGCCATCAGCGCCAGCGTCGTGCCCAGCTCTATAAATTTCATCTGTTACCTCCATTGACTGCTAGATTGAAGTGGATACGGTATTGCTCCAGCAGATACATGCTGCCAGTTTCGTTGTAGGCTTTTTGATAGCGCATCATCATGTAAAAATGCCAGTATCGTTTTAGGGTTTTCATGCCACTATCTCCCCTGCAAATAATCCAACTTCACCCCTGTATTTTGTTAGCCTATCGTTTGCTTTTTTGACTTGGCTTCTACGAACTTCAAAAGCTCTATAAGGTCTACCTAAAATTTCACAAGATATTGGAATGCTGCCGCTTCCAGCAAAAGTATCAAGTACAAAATCACCTTCGTTAGTGTATGTTTGTATGATGTATTTGCATAGTTCTATAGGCTTTTGTGTTGGATTTATATTTGGCTCTTTTTGCCTATTTGTTGGAAATTTCAACACACTGCGAGGGTACCTCTCTGTACTGCAGTAGTCAACTCTATAAAAGTGCTTGCCATAGTTAGATGACTGTATGCACTTCTCTTGGCTTGCTTTGGATGATTCCTTTTTATGCCCTTTGGTCATTATTGGATTATATGTTGGAAGTTTTTTATAAAAAATCAGGATATTTTCGTGTGCTTTTAGTGGCATTTTTGAAGCATTTAAAAATCCAGTTGCCAAAGATTTTTCCCAAATCCACTCATATCTGTACATCTGCATATTTGACATTGCCAACTCTTTATCAAACGGAGAAGCTGAGAAAAGAGCTATACACCCATCATCCGCAATGACACGCATATACTCTGCCCATAATCTTGGCAAATCAGGCTTCCTATCCCAATGATTCATAGTAGTACCGTATGGCATATCCGTAAAAAGTAGTTTAACAGATTTGTCAGCTATGGTTTTTAGACCATCAAAGCAGTCGATGTGTTCTATAGGCATAGTCCATCCCTCACTGCTAGATTGAAGTGGATACGGTATTGCTCCAGCAGATACATACTGCCAGTTTCGTTGTAGGCTTTTTGATAGCGCATCATCATGTAAAAATGCCAGTATCGTTTTAGGGTTTTCATCTGTCAACCTTTGGATATTCTCTTGCCATCACGCCATCTATATCACCCTAAAACAGTGCTGGATTGCTCCTAGCTTCGCCTTTGTACCATGCGATTTTCCCACATTTTTTGAAGAAAAAAGGCACTGTTCCATCCATAGCGTTCCTGCATTGAGATTGCAAATCCTTGACCCATTCGTATTGCACTGGTCTAGCCCCTGCGCCCGTCTCACCGCCGCAGATGACCCAATCTAGTAAATCAATCCATTTTGTTCTAAACTCCTCAGACAAGCAAGGAAAAGCATATCTTCCGCTCTTATCTACAAGTTTATTTTTGACGAGGTTTATATGTCCTAGCATCGGCTCAATACTCACAAATCTCAAAGCCGCTGGTATGTCTAGCAGTATCGGGATTCGTTTGTCGGCTTGCTCTTGGTTTTCGGCTGTGACTCCTAACCAGACATTTGGAAGTGGTACTTCAACTTTTTCATATCCTGCTATCATTAGAGTTGTATTGATTGAATCAATCTCTCCGTCTTTAGTTGTTAAATACTCTCTCATCCTCTCAGGTCGTTTAGTGAGTATCTGATATGTGTGCTGTGGAGTTAGTGCCATAATCGCAAATATTTGGTCTATAAACTCAAACGGCACACTCACATGGAACAAATCACCCATCGAGCAAACAAAATATATCGTAGGCTTTTTGCGTTTTAGTGGCTCGAATAGTCTCTCTGGGTGCATCGTGACCTCAAAGCCGTTTTCATAGCCTTTTGTTCCCATCGCTTTTAGCCTATTTGCCATCGTCTCGGCATAGCAGTTGGCACATCCTGCCGATATTTTCGTACATCCGCTTATCGGATTCCATGTGGATTCTGTCCACTCTATTTTGCTTTTGCTCATCTTCCGTTACCTAGCCTTTCAAAAAAATCATCATCATTTGCTATCTCTGTTGCTCCGTTTTCTATTATCTCCAGCAGCTCATCGCATATGTCTATCTTGCCTTGTTCTTTAAACGCATTATCTGTTTCATGCTTCGCCTGTGCGGTATGCCTAGCCATCTCTGCTGTCATCTTGAGCTCGTTTATTTTGTCTTTAATCTCTCTCGTCATCTGACATTCCTTATATTAGATTTATATTTTCACATGGGTGAAATTTATATTTTCATGGGTGGAGTCTTCTTGGTGCTTTTTCGCGGGCGTAACTTCTCCGTAGTCGGATACGCTGTTTCTCTCGGTCTTGGGGTCTAGTAGCTGTCGCTGTGTCTCTTTTTGTAGCATATGGAAGGTCATTTTTTTGGTATCTAGTCGCACTAGCTCTTTGAATCGCTTACCATTTTGCTTGTTCTTTCGTACCTCAAAATATCTATATTCCGTGCCCTCGGTCTCATGCTTCTTGACCGTCTCTGGCGGGAAGCTGAGGAAAAATGTCACCGAGCTCTCGTGTGCTGCTTTCTTGCTCCCTAGCGGACTATTATCCCCTGCTTTG